>JBAXUL010000072.1:0-20870 GCA_037129695.1 Prolixibacteraceae bacterium | reverse complement strand
ATATCAACTAGCTGAATAAAGAAAACGGGCGGCCAATATTGGCCGCCCGTTTTCTTTATTCAGTATAACTTTTAACTCAGCAGGATGTTTACTTGTTTGTAGACATTTTCACCAGTAAATCCAAGTTGTTCATCAAGGACAGGATACGGAGCTGAGAATCCGAAGGAGTTGAGTCCCCAGATTGCGCCCTTGTCACCTACCAAACCCCTTAAAGTAACTGGCAACCCGGCAGTTAAGCCGAATTTTGGCACATCCGGAGTAAGTACTTCATGCTGATAGACCAATGTCTGCTCTCTGAAAAGTCCTTCGGATGGTGCCGATACAACCCTTACTTTCTTTCCGTCGCGTTCTCTTAACAGTTGTGCTCCTTCAACCAGTGTCGCAACTTCAGAACCGGAAGCTACAAGGATCACGTCAGGATGGTCGCATGGTTCAACCACATAGGCCCCTTTGGATAACTGCATGGCTTCTTCTTTTCTGTCTGTTACAGCGGGAAGATCTTTGATGTTCTGACGGGAAAAAATCAATGCTGTAGGTGTGGATGTATTTTCCAATGCAACCTGCCAGGCAACAGTTGTTTCACTGGCATCGGCAGGACGGAGAACCAAAACAGAATTGTCGCCATGGTGATTCTTCAACTGCTCCATTAATCTCAACTGAGCTTCATGTTCAACGGGCTGGTGAGTTGGACCATCTTCACCGACTCGAAATGCATCGTGGGTCCAGACATATTTTACAGGAAGTTGCATCAATGCTGACATCCGAAGCGCAGGTTTCATGTAATCTGAAAATACAAAGAAGGTTCCACAAACAGGGATTACACCTCCGTGAAGCGCCATTCCGTTCATTACGCAAGCCATGGTCAGTTCGCACACCCCAGCCTGCAGAAAAGCTCCGGAGAAGTCGCCATTGGTGAAAGCATGCGTATTGTTGAGGAATCCGTCGGTTTTATCAGAATTGGAAAGGTCGGCAGAGGAGACAATCATATTTTCAATTCCTTTGGCGAATGCGGCAAGAACGGTGGCGGATGCGTTTCTGGTGGCTGCACCAGGTTTCTGCGCGATCTTCGAATAATCAAAATCAGGCGCCTCGGTGGAGAGAAATCGTTCGAGTTTGGCTTCCAATTCAGGATTAGCCAGTGCCCAGGCGTCCTCTTCCTCGTTTTTCTTGTCAGCCCATTTGAGCAAAACTTCTTTCCTTTTATTGTATAGATCTGCTACTTCCGGAAATATAACGAAAGGATTTTCAGGATCACCACCTAAATTGGCGACGGTCTTTTTGAAGGAAGCACCTGCATGCGACAATGGTTGACCATGCGTAGAGCACTGACGCTCAAAATTTGTTCCGTCTTCCTTGACAGCGCCCTTACCCATAATCGTTTTCCCGATGATGATCGTTGGGCGTTTCTTCTCCTCAAGTGCCAGTTTCAAAGCGGATCGTATCTCTTCCGCATCGTTTCCGTTGATGGTCAGAACGTTCCAACCCCAGGCTTTGTACTTGGCAGCTGTATCTTCGGAGGTAACCGAACTCGTTTCAGTGGAAAGCTGAATATCATTGGAATCATAAAACATGACGAGATTGCTCAATCCAAGATGTCCGGCCAAACGACCTGCCCCTTGAGAGATCTCTTCCTGTACCCCACCGTCTGAAATGAAGGTGTAGATTTTATGGGCCATCCATTCCCCGAAACGTGCAACCATGAAACGTTCGGCAATAGCAGCTCCTACCGCCATTGCATGACCTTGTCCGAGAGGCCCTGATGTATTCTCAATTCCTCGCTCAACATCGACTTCAGGATGTCCGGGTGTTACAGATCCCCATTGACGGAAGTTTTTCAGATCCTCCATGGAAAATAATCCGTTCATCGCCAAAACCGAATACAACATTGGTGACATGTGTCCCGGATCCAGAAAAAACCTGTCACGAAACGGCCAGGCCAAATCTGCCGGATCATAGTTCAGAAACTCGGTATAAAGAACATTGATAAAATCTGCGCCACCCATGGCACCGCCGGGATGTCCAGAATTAGATTTTTCAACCATGGCGGCCGAAAGAATTCTGACATTATCGGCTGCTTTGTTGACAATTGTATTGCTCATCTTACTTATTTAGTGTTGAAAAAAAATATTTTCATGCCAGAATCCGAACCATCAGAACTCCTTCTATTGCTTCAATTTTTTGTTTTACATGATCCGGCAAGTTCCCGCAATCTGTATCAATAATGTTGTAGGCAATTTCGTTTTTGTTACGGTTCAGCATATTTGCAATATTGATGTTATCCTGAGCCAATATGGACGTAATCTGGCTTACCATGGTTGGTATGTTCCTGTTGGCAATGATAATTCGAGCGCAGCCGGTACGGTCCATCACTGCTTTTGGAAAGTTGACTGAATTTCTGATATTTCCGTTTTCCAGAAAATCAATCAGTTGATTGGCAGCCATAATGGCACAATTAACCTCAGATTCATTGGTAGAAGCACCAAGATGGGGAATAGGAATAATTCCAGGTACATTCAGAACTGAAGCATCCGGGAAATCAGTTACATAACAAGCCACTTTTTTACGTTCTATTCCTTCAATGATATCAGCATTTGCCACCAATTCTCCCCTGGCAAAGTTTAATATTTTGACACCGTCTTTCATAACGGCAATTTTTTCAGAATTGATCAATCCGCGTGTAGCATCCATCAACGGAACATGCAAGGTGATGAAATCAGCTTGAGAAAGGCAGCCTTCAATGGTTTCAGATCTGACGATGCTCTGATCCAGTTTCCATGCATGATCAACTGTTATAAAGGGATCAAATCCAATCACTTTCATACCCAAAGCCTGCGCAACATTGGCCACTAGGACACCTATGTCGCCTAGTCCGATAATTGCCAGCGTCTTGCCTTTCAGCTCAATACCGCCAAAAACAGCTTTCCCTTTTTCGACCAGAGAAGGAACTTTGTCGCCTTCAGATTTAAGGGTTTGTGCCCAACTAATACCACTGGATATATCCCTGGAAGACAGCAACATTGCAGCAATTACCAATTCCTTGACTGCATTGGCATTTGCTCCCGGTGTATTAAAAACAACAATACCTTTATCTGTGCACCTGTCAATAGGAATATTGTTCACTCCTGCACCTGCCCTGGCAACAGCCTTCAGTGTGGCAGGAAACTCCATTTCGTGCATCGAAAAACTGCGCAGAAGAATGGCATCAGGAGCGGCAATCTCGCCGGCTATTTCATATTTTGATGATGGAAAAACCTGCAGACCCTCTTGGTCAATCTTATTCAGCGTTTGAATCTTTAGCATCTTGATAAATTTTAGTAAAGATGATTATTTGTAACAAATATCATAAAAATTGAGGCAACATGAACCAAATGCAATACTATTTTAACATTAAATTCAAATACCCAAAAAGTTAAGTATAAATTTCATGCGTTGTTCGGGAATCGTGAGAGGGAGATCGATGAACTCATACCCATATTTCAGATATGCCCTGATGATTTGGCTGTGTATTTCGGTGGCTTCGGCAAAACTCTCTTTTCGTATCTCATCCAAGGTAAAAATTGCCTCCCAGGGTGGTGTGACAAATACCATAGGAGCGTACCTATAGTTTAAAACCGCATCACCGATCCAGGCAGAAGGTAATTTATTTTTATACCAGGAATAGGCAATCATATCAGGCAGTCCTCTGTCAGAAAATGCAATCGTATTCTGTTTGGCTGTCTGAAGAAAATCTATTCTGTGCGAGGCTATTTTCCGTTCGAAGTCCAACGGCATTGACAGGAAGTCGGTCATGTTGTTCTGATTCATTTCCTGTTCGATCAACTCTCTTGCCCCCTCCTTGCATACACGGAAACCGGCTTTGTCCAAAAGTTCAATGATGGATGTCTTTCCAAATCCGGGGCCACCAGTAATAACGTAAACCATAGAAGTATGAATGATGATTAGAAAGATAGGAATAGAGGAAAAATCAGATACTCTAAGTGCTACAAGCCTGAGAACAAACCTCCATCAAAAGGCAAATATCAAAGAAGCCGTCCCTGAATCAGAGACGGCTTCTAAAATAGATATTAGGATCGATTACTCAATAACCAATGTTTCTGTTCTGCGGTTGGCCTGATGTTCAGCTTCAGAACATCTTACACCGTCTTTACATTTGTTGGTAAGTTGTGTCTCACCAAATGCCTGGGCATTGATCCTTGATGTGCTGATACCTTTTGCATTCAGATAATCCAGTACGGATTTACCGCGTTTCTCAGAGAGCTTCATGTTGTAGCTTGCAGGACCCCTGCTGTCTGTATGAGATTTCATTTCCAGTTTAACTTCTGCATTTTCCTGCATGTCTTTTGCAAGACGGTCAAGTTCTGCTTTGGAGTTGGCATTCAAATCCCATTTGTCAAATGCAAAGAAAACTTTGAAAATCTGACCAACACAAGCAGGTGTAACGTGTTTTGGAGGTGCAGGAGGAGCTGGTTTTGGTTCTGGTTTTGGTTCCGGTTTTGGTTGTGGTTTCGGAGCCTCTACGACAGGTGCAGGTTTTTCAGGTTTTTTACCTAAGGCAAAAGTCAAACCGGCATGGGTATAAAGATACTGATCACGTATCTGTGCGATCAGGTATCCCGCTTTTGTAGTTGGACCTCCCTGATTTACTCCATCCAGACGATTTGTATTCAGCCAACTCCATTGTGTGCCGACATCCAGTTTCACATTATCTGACAAGCGGAAAGCAAAACCAGTTCCTACAGGAACAGTAAATCTCCATGGCTTGATCAATGTACCATCTGTGAAATCAATATTCTCGACATGTGTACCACCGGCACCCAGTTTCATGTACCAATATATCTTGCGGTCGAACTTATTGGAAGACAAAAGGTTGCTCATGTTCCAGACTGTATTCATGTCTAACTCGTTAAGAGCTGTTGTATATGCCTTGTAACTATTACCCGCTTTTGGTGAACCAGTCAACTTGGTTCCGTTATACGCACCTTCCAGCGCAAATACATGGGTGAAATTCTTTTTGACGAAGAAACCGTAACCTAAGGTCAGGTCATTATTAAAATCGTTGACACGCTTCAGCATCGCATCACGCGAGAAACTTGTGCCTCCAACGTAATTTGCCACACCTGCATTTACTCCGATTTCCCACCGGTTATAAGGTAATTTATCCCCCTTTTCCTGTGCAAAAATTAGTGCATAGCTTACGAAGAGAAATGCAACGATTAAGCTAAGTTTTTTCATAATTGATGATTTAAAATTAATAGACAATATGAAATGATTATTTAAATAGTATTTAGAACTGCAAATTAACAAAAGTTTGAAAAGATTTCCAACTGTTTTTTAAGTTATTTTACAATATTTTAACAAACAACCCCTACCTAACCTGATTGTTAAATAGAAAAGCTAACGTGTTTTAAATCTGAATGATAAAAATATTATTTGCTTTATTTGAAAAACCGGATAATGAACCCAATTTTATATTTATCATCCAATGTTTAATGGTTGTCTGATAAAATATTGGATTTAAAATTTGATCTTTGCCAAATAAACAATTCAGGTTAATAAATGTTTAGAAATTCCTCTCCGCTTGAGAATTAAATTTAATTGAAAGATAATGAATTTATTTTACATAAAAGAAATTCCGGAAAATTCTATTGAACTAAATATTGAAGAATCGCGACATTGCATCAAGGTACTCCGACTAAGAAAAGGTGATCATGTTTTTTTACTGAATGGCAAGGGTTCAATTTTCGAAGCCGTTATTCAGGTTCCCGATCCAAAATCGTGTGTTCTGCAGGTAGTTAACGAAGAAAAAAGACTTAACAGCCGCCGTTACCGACTCACGATAGCCATCGCCCCAACCAAGAACATGGATCGCTTTGAATGGTTTACTGAAAAATCGGCTGAAATTGGGATTGACCAGATCATTCCGCTGATCTGCCAGCATTCTGAGCGCAAAGATCTGAAATCTGACCGGCTCGAAAAGATTCTTATTTCGGCGATGAAACAATCAGGACAATTATTTCTTCCGGAAATCTCCCGACCTGTCTCTTATAAAGATCTTGTCAACCAGCCATTTGACGGAGACAAAATGATTGCTCATTGTGACTCTGGCTACAAAAATGAATTCAAAAATTCAATTATTCCTGGAAGAAATATTCTTGTACTGATTGGTCCGGAAGGAGATTTTTCGCCGGAGGAGATAAAGACTGCGATCGACAAAGGATTTATCCCTGTCTCACTTGGCGAGTCCCGACTCCGGACTGAAACTGCAGGACTGGTTGCCTGTCACACCGTTTGCCTGGTCAATCAGATTTAATCAATCAATAGACTGGAAGTAATCATCACCCTCCTGAAAAACTGAAACGAAGATCCGGGAAGTCATTCCAACTTCACAAATCTTCGTCTTAATTGCTTTGTTCGGTCTCCTCTCAACCAGAACTTACAAAATACTACCGGATATTTATCTCCCTTTTTCCAACTGTAGCGTTTTTGTGGTCGCATCACATACAGCTGATGGTCCCCAGTACTGGATAGGACCTGGATAGACATAGGCTGTTTGAATGGCCCACTCGTCTCTTTTTGCAGCAAAAGCCTTGAAAGGAGCATCGTCCAGGCGCACCAACGCCTTTTGGATCACAGGTTTCATCATGCCGTGCCGTCTTTCCATGTTCATCATCATGGTAAATGGAACACCGGCCGAAATCCATTCTTCAGAAGGTGAAGTCGTATTTTGTACGGAAGCCATGTATCCTGTTTTTCCTTCAGCCACCAACAATGCTGCAGTCTGTCCCAGAGAATAGCAATAATCTGCATCAAAATTGGACGGCGCAGCACATCTGCCTTCATATCCAAAAAAGTGATTCTGCGCTGAGAACTTCACTTTGGCTTCTCCCTGTTTTTTCAGGACTGAAAGTCTTTTTTCCACCATTTCGATCAGCAGCCTCTCAGTCTCAATGCGAGATACCTGTACGTTGCCGTGTGGATCACGATCTAGCGTAAGCTGTTTGGCTATTCCTTTTGGCAAAGACCTGAATACCCTCGATGATTCGTCTGCCAGATGCTGGATGACATAATCCCTTTTCTCATCATCAGTTACCTGCGCATTGAATGCATCTGCGGTAGCATGTCCTTCTGCAAGAAGTTCATTTAATTCAGAAATCAACACCTTCATTTCCGGAATAAATTCAATCAAGCCTTCCGGGATTAATGCCACCCCAAAATTTTCGCCTTTGGCAGCCCTGTTGGAGATAACATTCACCAGGTCATCTACTATTTGCTGAAGAGTCTGCTCTTTTTCAGCAATTTCTTCAGATATCAGGCAAACATTTGGTTGTGTCTGAAGTGCACACTCCAAACCAATGTGGGAGGCAGAACGTCCCATCAATTTAATGAAATGCCAGTATTTTTTTGCTGAATTGGCATCCCGCATGATGTTTCCAATCAACTCACCGTAAACCTTGCACGCAGTATCAAAACCAAAAGAGGTTTCGATCATATCGTTTTTCAGGTCACCATCAATCGTTTTAGGACATCCGATTACCTGAAGGTCGCTTCCTTTTTGCAAGTAATATTCTGCAATCACACAGGCATTGGTATTGGAATCATCACCGCCGATAACCACAATGGCCTTGATATTCAATTTTTTGCAAATCACCAATCCCTTGTCAAACTGATCTGCACCTTCCAGTTTTACACGGCCAGAGCCAATGATATCAAAACCTCCGGTATTTCGGTATTCCTCTACAATCTGGGCAGTAAGTTCCATATAATGGTGAGATACCAATCCGCCCGGACCGCCAAGGAAACCATACAATTTATTGTCGGGATTGAGTTTTTTTAATCCGTCAAAAATCCCTGAAATCACGTTGTGTCCACCTGGTGCCTGTCCACCCGATAAAATTACACCTACATTCATTACGGGCAGTATTGGTCTTTCTCCACCTTCTTCAAAAGTAATAAGCGGCAATCCATAGGTATGAGGAAATATTTTTTTTATATCTTCCTGATCAGCAACCGATTCAGTGATTTTTCCATAAACTATTTTCACATTCCCCTGCAAAGCTTTCGGCATCTTTGGCGTATACTTTGCCCTCTCTATTTGTAAGGCGCTTTTTATCATATTCTAAAAAATTGTCGAATTTTAAATTTTTGATGCAAAATAAAGGTACAATAATTGAAAATATCAATTTTTGTACCTCTAAAAGCTAAAATTTGATAATCTTTTAATATTCGTGTTTCCAGGTATCCCCTTATCTATTTCCTCCTATTGTTCGTGCTTCCAATCATGACTTTTTTTCTGCGATTTCAACTCCTGATCAAAAAGGAATTCGATCTGTCGGTTGACACGATGAAACTTATCCGAAGCTTTATGTCACTTGTATAGACAGTATACCATCACTCAGATACCAGGCATTACCTGGCACATTTTGACTTATGAATCAATAACAGAAGGGGTCAAAGGATGGATATGCTACTGTTGAATACCGTTTTTTTTTGACCGAATTATTCAGAATTAGCAGTATGTGACTTATCCTGACATTTGCACATTTCAAATAGGTCTAAGTCATTGCAAGACTCCAATGATAACCATTGCAAAGAAAGTATTTGTAAATTTACCGGCTTGTAACATAGAACAAATATTGCAATAATGTCTGATAATCTTAAAAATCAATATATTGAAATTAAGGGTGCTAAGGTTCACAACCTTAAAAATATCGATATAAAGATTCCCAGGAATAAACTGGTTGTGATTACCGGCCTGTCCGGTTCAGGAAAATCATCACTGGCATTTGATACCCTTTATGCTGAAGGCCAAAGGCGTTATGTCGAATCCTTATCCTCGTACGCCCGTCAATTTCTTGGCAGGATGGACAAACCGGAAGTAGATTATATCAAAGGCATTCCTCCCGCCATCGCCATCGAGCAGAAGGTCAATACCCGAAATCCGAGATCCACGGTAGGTACCTCAACCGAAATTTATGATTACATCAAATTGCTTTTTGCACGTATCGGTCGCACCTATTCTCCGGTTTCAGGGATTGTAGTACAAAGGCACGAAGTGGTGGATGTTGTCAACTACCTGAGTTCCTTTCCTGCAGGTACCAGAATTACTGTAGTTGCTCCGATGCAGATCGGAAGAGAAAGAACCCTTGAAAAAGAGGCTGAATTACTTCTGCAGCAGGGATTTACCCGACTTGAGCTTGATGGTGAAATTGTAAAGATCAGCGATCTTGGACAACTTTCAAAAACGCCAAAAGAAATCAATGTACTCATCGACAGAATGCCGGTTTCGGACGAAGAAGATTTTTCTTCCAGACTGGCTGATTCGATTCAAACTGCGTTTTTTGAAGGGAAAGGCACTTGTCTGACCCATGTGGAAATGGAAAACGGGACGGAGACCAAACAATTCTCCAATCGTTTTGAAGCAGACGGCCTGACTTTCGAAGAGCCTTCCATTCACCTTTTCAGTTTCAACAATCCGATTGGGGCTTGTCCGGTTTGCGAAGGATATGGAAGAACGATCGGCATTGATGAAGATCTTGTTGTACCGAATAAATCCTTATCGATATTCAGCGATGCCATCGTATGCTGGAAAGGAGAAAAAATGGGTGAATGGAAGGATCAACTGGTTAAGCATGCTTCCCAGTTCGGGTTTCCGATCCATAAACCCTTTTACGATCTTTCGCCAGAGCAAAAGAGACTGCTTTGGACTGGAAATACCTATTTCGAAGGATTGAATGATTTTTTCAAACAACTGGAGGAGCAGACCTACAAAATTCAATACAGGGTCATGCTATCCCGTTACCGCGGCAAAACCACCTGCCCAGAATGCAATGGAACGAGGTTGAAAAAGGAGGCAACCTATGTAAAGGTAGGCGGGAAATCGGTTACTGATCTGGTCAACCTTCCGGTTACTGAACTTCAGGTATTTTTTCAGCAACTTGAATTATCTGCAGCAGAACACATTGTAGCAGAGCGGCTGCTGATCGAAATCAGCAACCGGATCGAATTCCTGAACGATGTAGGTCTTGGTTATCTGACCTTGAACCGACTTTCATCCACCTTATCGGGTGGTGAATCCCAACGTATTAACCTGGCCACTTCCCTGGGAAGTAGTCTGGTAGGTTCCATGTATATTCTGGATGAACCCTCAATCGGTTTGCATCCCAGAGATACCGGCAGATTGATTCAAGTTCTCAGGAAATTGCAGCAACTCGGCAACAGTGTCATCGTCGTTGAGCATGACGAGGAGATCATGCGGGCAGCGGATTACCTCATCGATATTGGTCCCCTGGCCGGACAGCATGGTGGAGAGGTTGTATTTGAGGGTACCCATGAAGAGCTTATCTTGAATCCTGTTAGTCAGACCGCCAAATACCTCACTGGAGTTGAACAGATACCTTTGCCAGAAAGACGCCGAAAATGGAACAATTTCATTGAAGTGACCGGCGCACGCGAGAACAACCTGAAAGGCTTTGACGTCAAATTTCCCCTCAACGCACTGACAGTAATTACAGGTGTGAGTGGTTCCGGCAAATCATCCCTGGTAAAACGCATCCTGGTACCGGCACTGACCAAGTACTATGGAGGCTTTGGCGAGAAAACAGGTGATCACACCAATCTTACCGGCGATTTGAATCTGGTCACAGCCATCGAATTTGTTGACCAGAACCCTATCGGAAAATCATCCAGGTCAAATCCGGTCACCTATCTGAAGGTTTACGACGAAATCAGGAAATTATATGCCGAGCAACCCGCATCCAAAATCAATGGATTTACCCCATCCCATTTTTCATTCAATATTGACGGTGGCCGATGTGAAACCTGTCAGGGTGAAGGGGAGATCAAGGTTGAGATGCAGTTCATGGCAGACTTGCTACTAACCTGTGAGAGTTGTGGTGGCAAGCGTTTCAAAACGGATGTTCTTGATGTGAGTTACCGAAATATAAACATTTTTGAACTCTTGGAGATGACTGTTGATGAAGCGATCGATTTCTTCAACGAGAAACCTACTGGTAAAAAGATTGCAAAAAAACTTCAGCCTTTGCAGGACGTTGGATTGGGATATGTGCGTCTCGGGCAATCCTCCAGTACACTTTCAGGAGGTGAGAGTCAACGCGTCAAGTTGGCATCGTTCCTGGCCAAGGAGAAGGAAGGTGCCACCCTCTTTATTTTTGATGAGCCAACCACAGGTCTTCATTTCCACGACATAAGAAAGTTGCTTGATTCAATGAATTCACTGATTTCGAGAGGCCATTCTATTTTGGTTATTGAGCACAACCCCGAAGTGATTAAAGTTGCCGACTGGGTCATCGATCTGGGTCCGGAAGGTGGAGAAAAGGGCGGATACAAGTTATTTGAAGGTACACCGGAAGGGTTGGCAGAATGTTCTGCCTCATATACAGGGGCTTTCCTTAAAGACCATCAGATCATCAGCGTCTCCAAATAATTTTATCTTTGTCTTAGTAATCAAGGAAAATATCACCGATGGAAAAATTGGATAAACTAAACAGATTAAAAAGTGCCATTAAAACAGGTAATCCCGAACTCATTGACCACGCTTTGGAGGAAATCAAGACCAATGGCGATGACACCTTTATTGCCCCTTTAATCGAGTTTATACATCAGTGTCAGTCGAAGGAGGTAAAAGCAAAGATATTCGAGCTATTCATTGATCTAAAACATGAAAATTCAGTGGATCGGCTGATTGATGAATTAAAAAATGAAAAAGATCTTGATGTTCTGGAAAGGTTGATTGCTGCGTGCTGGCAAAATGGGCTGAATTACAGCAAGCACCTGCCCTGGTTTGTCCAGTTGGTGATTGATCAGGAATTTCAAATTGCTTTTGAGGCTTTTACGGTAATTGAAAATATGTACGGTAAAATTGAAGGTGACTTGGAGACAGTCCTGATGGCAAAGATTGAAAAATCTCTACCCGTTGCCGAAGACAGAAAACAATATCTGTTAAAAGGATTGCTAGAGATCATTCCCAATATCCCACTGGATCAGGATCCGGTAGATTTTTGACCGGAATTACGAACCATGAAACTTACATCCCTTACTATCAGCAACTAAGTCAAACAATATCCCCAATTACAGTGAAAATTGCTATTTCATGGTTATTTTTAGGCATTGTACTGATTTCTCCTTTGATATCAAGTGCTCAGGATCCGCAATTTTCCCAGTTTTATTCCAATCCGATGTATTTGAACCCCGGATTCGCAGGAACCAGCACCTATCCGAGATTTGTATCCAATTACCGCAACCAATGGCCAAGCTCAGGCAATACATTTGTCACTTATAATCTTTCGTACGATCAATATTTACTTGGACTAAAAGGTGCCATCGGTTTTCAGGCGATGTATGACAGAGAGATAAGCGGCAGCATCAATACGATACAGAGTTCATTTGTCTATTGCTACCATGTCAAGGTAAATGACAACTTCTTTTTCACCTCTGCCCTCCAGGCCGGTTTTATTATGAAACAATTCAATACCGACAACCTGATCTTTCCCGGGATGATTAATCAGGAGAATGGTACAGTGAATGGAAGTTATGCCATACCTGTTGAAAGTGGACAGAAAATTGTGCCGGATTTCACTTTTGGCATGGTTGGTCAGCGTGAAGACATCTACTTCGGGTTCTCACTGGGTCATTTGACGCAACCCAACCTGTCCATTCTGGAGGGTGATGGTCTTGGAAATTTACCCATGAAATACACTTTTCATATCGGTGCTAAGACACATGATTTTGTCAATGCATTGTTTTCCAAGGGATATTCACTCTCTCCCAATATCATCTATCAACAACAGGGGACATTCAAACAATTCAATTTGGGAACCTATCTGGTCACAAGATCCATCACTTTGGGTGCCTGGTACCGCAACAACCTGTCTACACGTCCGGATGCCGTAATTGGAATGATCGGTTATGCTACTCCATTCTTTCAATTTGGATATAGCTTTGATTACATTCTATCAGAACTCTCCTCCTACAGCATGGGGTCACACGAGATTTCCATGATCTTCTATTTTGACCGAAAACTGAAGAAAAGGTATTTTTACAATACCTTAAGAATTCCAACCATTTGATAGAATGGCACCATATGGTTTCCGCGGCAGATTTTTGCTCCTGGTTATCAAATGACATAAGTGAGGAAGGACATGACAACTTTATACAGATGTCCTCAATAAATTAGCATTACCGTACCGTTCTGTCTATGGGCTTTCCCCTCGAAATCAACAAAATCCAGAATCCACACATAATTACCAGCAGGTGCCATATTTCCGTTGGGCAATTTCCCATCCCAACCATTGATTTCATTGTCACTTAAAAATACCAGATCGTTCCATCTGCTGAAAATCTTCAAGTGATACCCCTCCTTCATGACTCCATTGGACCAGGGTCGGAATATCCGGTCAACTGCATCGACAGCTGTTGGAGAAAAAGCGTTGGGAACGAATATCCTTCTCAACCCAACGATTAAATCCAGAGCAGAAGTATCAAAGCATTGAAATTGATTACCAACTGTTTGGATGACTTTCATGACCCCAACTCTTAGGTATTTGTGGGATGGATCCTTTAATTCAGAATGCGAGCCATCTCCAAAATCCCACAGATAGCTTTCGGCAAATTTACTCTGGTCTGTAAAGATGACATCCGGCCGATCATTATATACATTCGGTGGAGAGTAAGTGAATCCGGCTTGTGGCCTGGCATAAACCCGGATAAAACTATTTTCCTCCTTAATTTCTGTACACCCGGTTGTTTTGGAAAGTGCCTGAACAGAAAGATCATAATATCTGTCGGGAATTGTGAAGGCGTGGGTGATTTCCTGACCTGTTGCTGATTCACCATCTCCAAAATCCCAGTGATAATCTATTCTGTCGACAGCATCTCCGGGTCTTGCCTTCAAAGCGACAACCAGGGGTGGACATCCAACTATGGGATCCGCATCAAAAGTAAAAATTGGTTTTCGCCTGACTGTCAATTTTTTATTTTCAGTGACACAACCGTATTGAGAGACCACCTGCAGGTAAATATTGGCAAGTGGCTTGTTGAGAAGATTAAATGTCAATGGTCCGGAGGTGGTGAGCGGATTCTGAATAATTTCAGCCTGATCGAATTCAGACAGATCCCAGTTAAACAGATCCTTGTCGGTGGCAGTACCCTCGTAATTCAGACTATTATTTCCCGGATTAAGGCAAGTAGCCGGATCTACCGAGAAGCCGATGGTTGGAACCGGGGCCGCATAAATGGATTGTCCGGGTAATGATTGATTTGTGCAGCCCACGCCACTGATGACATTCAAGGATACCTCATAGTGACCGTCCACACTGTATTTGTGAAGGACATTTTTTCCCGTCGCCATTGTGTTATCTCCTAAATTCCAGTTGTATTGAACCCCTGCCCCATCTTCGACAGCCATGAATGAGAAATCTTCGGTCATGCAATGCATTGGATTTTGGACCGAAAAATCGGCGTTTGGCAAAGGAAAGACACTGATCCATTGCGATTCCACAAGCGTATCCCTGCATCCGGTTGTTCGCGAGTCGGCCAGGACTCTGATATCATAGGATTGTTTTGGTAATGAATAAGTATAGGGTACTTGAGAACCAGTTCCCGTGTCTCCGTTGCCGAAATCCCAGCTATAAGCAATCTGGTCAACCGCGTCATTTGTTACTGCATTAAAGTCAAGGGAAAGCGGAGCACAACCTTCAACCTTTGAAGAAAATACGGCAAATGAAGGATTTCGTCTCAACTGCAGACTCTTCGTCTCACTTTTGCAGCCATACTTTGAAACTACCTGTAAGGACAACGAATTATTTGGCTTTATTTTGAGGTCAAAGACCAAATCTCCTCTGGTATGACCAGGATTATCAATCACTTCGCCAGGTTGAAATCCGGATAAATCCCAGTTGTAATCATCCAAATCATCCCCCGTACCCGTATATTTCAGCGTATGAGGTCCAACGGTCAAACATTGGTTATTAGGGATGGAAAAATCAACAGAAGGTATTGATTCAACGCTGACAACCTCCTTCCTTAGAATGATGCTTGGACATTTATTATCGTAATTTACAGTTAATTGTACATCATAATGTCCATTCCTTACATAAGTATGAACTGCTTCCTTTAATTGGTGATCGCTGGTGCCATCACCCCATTCCCATAAATAGCTCAGTACATTTCCATCAGTCACAGCAGAAAATTTCACCTCTTCCTTTTCACAAACCACCGCCTTATTGACCACAAAATTGACTTGCGGAGCTGGTAAGAATCCGATTTCAAAACTGGTGTCTGAAACGCACCCAAACTCATTGGTGCAGACATAAGAAAAAGGATAATTTCCATACTGAGGAACCGTAACAGTCAAATCATGGACAGAAACAGCATGATTACTGCTGGTGAGTGAATAAGTACTTGTATTTGAAGAGATTTTAACTACTGTTGATAAGCTACCACAGATCTGCGTGTCCTCATTTTTAATAACAATTTTTGGTTCAGATGAAAAGCCAATCCTAATCGTGTCCCTGACCGGACAACCAAATTTATTGACTGCCAGAACATCATATACCCCATCTTTGCTGACTGTAATCTTTGGGGTAATTTCTTTGGTCGACCATAAATACGAAGAGAATCCTGCACCAGCATCCAGCATGAATGACGATTGATGACAAAAGGTTGAATCTTTTCCCAAATTGATAACCGGATTGCTTTCCACAATAACAACGTTGTCTGAAAGAATGCACCCTGCTGCCGTCGAGGCTGTCACATTGTAATTTCCCTGGTGATTCACATTAATTTTCTGAGAAGTCTCCCCTGTATTCCAAAGGAAAGTGGAGAATTGAGATCCTGCATCCAGAATTTTTGTCTCACCGTTGCAGATCAGCATGGTATCTTTGAGAAATCGGAGATCTCCTCCAAGGTCAAGTTTAACATTGACATTAAAACCAACATTATATCCAAAAGACTCCGGATTACCATAAGCATACACATAGGCAATGAAACCCTTGCCTGCTTCCGTGCTTTTCAGATTGTGTTTCCCCTTGTCAATTTTTACCTGTGCAAAGGAATAACCTGAATTGGCCAGATTTTGAAATGAGATGGCATTGTCATCGAGTAATATTTGATTGACAGCATCGTCTTTGGTGACAATGTTCACATAATATTTATTCTTGATATTCTGTGAATCATAGGCCACAAACGTTGAAGATTCACGGGTCTGGTCAACCGGATTGACAATGACCATAAAAGGATCACCATCCCAATCCCAAATGGTTAATCCGGGAGGGCGGTCAACGCTATTGGAGACCATATACTGAGCCAACAAAACTGGACGATCGCTTTCGATCAGTGTGGGTTCATTTGCGCGGAGTACAAATTCATAATTTTCACTCTGATTCAAAACGGTCGTAATTTTGCCACCTATCCTGATTGTCGTATTATTTTGAGAAGCCAGTACTCTGAATCGGTCTTCTGTCCTTCCTACAAGCGGAACGGTAACAAATTTCCTTCCCCAGGAAGGTAGTGGTGGCATTTGCTCATAAAGATGATCCCATGAGTCAACATTTGGATCTGCTGGGACTGAAGTTGCCAAAGCACCTGAAAAAACAGCAATTGGGCGATCACTTTTTATATAACTTCCTGTCAGGTCGCCTTGTCCTGCCAGGTTTGCATGATTGAGTGATTGTACCTGATATGATTCTCCTTTATCGAGCATGACAGTAAACGGAACATTGGCAGGTCTAAGATTATCAGTAATTTTCGATGGAGTAATGCTAATTTCAGTATGGTCTTCCGTTGCAACAATTAAAAATTCACTATTTCTTCCACTACCGTAGACTTCATTTCCATCTGCATCAAAATGATAATTTAAACTGGGAGTATAACACATGGTATAGTATTCATTTCCGATGGACTCTTTTGGATAAATCACTGCCACATCCGCAGAATTTTCACACCAGTTCAAGGCATAAACATTAAGAGGGTTGTCTGAAACCAGATGAATTCCCTTATTCTGAATTATTTCTGAACCTATCGATTCAACATCTGGCCATGGGATACGAATGGGTGCAGGCGTATTTGGATCTAGTATTCTGGTATACGCAGGAGTGGATGATTTGCCTATATACACAGATACGTTACACCTGTATACTGAGATCAGTGTAATTTCTGTGTAATGAACGATTGGCAAAAAATAGGGAAATTGTGGCACCTGATAATTTCTGTTTTCCATGAAACCAAACCAGAAATCCTTTCCCTCGGTCGATTTGACACAGACATCAGCAGGACTATGGGCAAAAAGTCTACCCAAAGTGACCACTAGCACTGTCAACACCAATAGATACCTTTTCATTCCTAAAATCGATTTCCGCCTACAAAATATTACAAAAATACCGATTTCTGTAATTAAAACAGTAGCCTGCCTTAGTTGCCTTAATGGAGTTTGTAGTGATTTAGTCAAAAGTACAAGCAAAGTCCGATGAAATAGCAATGGAACTAATACGCAATTCCCTTTCGGACAATTCTCAGAAAATTAAAGTGACGACACCTTTTTGCTCATGGGCATTCCCCAAAAAATCGATAAAATGCAAAATCCAGATATAATTCCCTGCGGGAGCATAAGATCCGTTTTTCATCGTTCCATCCCAACCCCTCACCTCATCCTTGCATTCGAACAATATATCGCCCCAACGGCTCATGATGGTCAGGTGGTATTCTTTCTGGTTGACTCCGTTGGCATAAAGCCTGAATTCCCTGTCCATCGTGTTGGAGGCATTGGGAGAAATTGCGTTGGGCGTATAAATTTGCTGTAAAGCGATTAAGACATCATTTGAAATGGTATCTGAACATTCAAAAACATTGATCGCATGCAACAATACCTTTCGTACCCCAACCACTTCATATTTGTGCATCGGATCTTTGATCAGAGCCTGTTTCCCATCACCGAAATCCCATACAAAATGATCCGCACCAGTTGATTCATTGACAAACTGAACTGCAGGATCCGCATTAGTATAAATTTTGTTTTCAAAGGAGAAATCCGCTTCCGGCCTGGGATGGACCTTGATCAAACCCGGGCTGAACAAGGTGTCTCTGCATCCAGTTGTGAGTGATTCTGCATACAGGGTGATATCATAGGTCTTATCCGGAATGGGATAGGTATGCGTAACATTTGTACCGGATGCCTTGTCTCCATCTCCAAAATTCCATTGGTAGCTGACCTGATCCACAGGATCTCCGGTGATCGCTTTCAATCCGGCATTAAAAGGGATGCAGCCTGAACTGTCGGGCAAACTCAGCGAAAAGCGCGGTATGTGCATCAATTTTACGGCTTTTCTATCGCTGATGCACCCATATTTTGATGTGACCTGTAAAGCGACATTCACGGTGGGTTTTGATTTCAGGTCAAAAATGAGCGGACCTTTCGAATCACCCGGCATTTTGACCACTTCTGTTGGCAGGAATTCCGCAAAATCCCATTGATAATGATCTTTATCATCCGCCGATCCGGTATAAGAGAGCGCTTGATTCCCGAGTTCCAGGCAGGCATTCTCAGCGATAGAGAATTCCACGGAAGGGATCGGAGCAGCATAAATGGAACTGTCTTTTTTGATGGTATTTACGCAATTCTTATCAGTAGTTGCAGTGACCGATACATTGTAAAAGCCAGCTTTTGCGTAGCGATGCGAGGCGGTATTAGCAAGATGTTCAATCGTTCCGTCACCCCAGTTCCACTGATAGTCTACCACGTTTTCAGTGTTTGTTGCGGAAAATCTAAATTCTTCCGGCTGGCAGAGAAGTGAGTCAACCACAGAAAAATCCAGATCAGGGATCACATTAATCTCCTTGATATTGGATTGATTGGGACATCCTCTTTCGTTCACTTTTAAAAACAAATCTCGCTTATTTTTATCATAACCTATTTTCACCTGCATCTGGTCTTTACCTATTCCCTCAAAAATGGTGTCTTTGGCAAAGACCCATGTAAATTTGGCCAGGCTCAGATCTGCATCACCAAGGTATTTGGCATTCAGGTTATAGCCATAACAGGTTGTGTCATCCACTGAAATCAGAACGGTAGGAATTTTGTGAAATCCCATTGTAAAATTGGTGTCGGAAATACACGAAAACTGATCTGTCACCTTAAAATTAAAAGGATAGGTGCCAAATTTTGGCGCATTTACAGAAAGTCCATTAATGGTTACTTCTGGATCATTGCTTTTCAGCACATATTTTCCCTTATCGACTGAAATGTCAACAACTGCAGTTTTGATGCCACAATACAGGGTGTCCAGTCTGCTCATATCCAGTTTGGGGTTATTCACGAAATTGATCTGGACATTGTCCTGTTTGGTACAGCCAAAAATGTTCCGGACAAGTACCCCATAGTTTCCCTGATTCTGAACTTTGATCGTTCGCAAGGTATCCTTCGTGGACCAGAGATAGTGGGCCAGACCACCACCCGCATCGAGGACAATGCTCCGGGGATTGCAGATGGTTGTATCATTTCCAAGGTTAAGGACCGGAATTTCGTGATATCCTACGGTAAAGCCGGTATCGGAAACACAACTATACTGGTCAGTTGCAATAAACGTGAAAGGATAGGTCCCGAATTGGGGAACAGTAGCTTCCAGCCCCTTAATCGTGACCAATGGATTGTTTGATTTCAATTGATACAGCCCTTTGTCTGCATTAATCTTAAAGGTTGAGACTTTACTTCCGCAAATCAGGCTATCCAGACCCAAAAGATTTATTTTCGGTTTAGTGGCAAAATTGACAACTACCGTATCACCGGCAGGACAGTCATATTTGTTCATGGTTGTAATGCTGTATATCGCGGCCTTGTTGACGGTTATGGAGCGAACCGTGTCTTTTGTATTCCAGCGATAGGATGAAAAACCCGGACCGGCGTCCATGACAAGAGATTTTGGATTGCAAATAGTTGTGTCATTTCCCAGTTTAACAACTGGATTACTGACATAGGTAAAGATACTATCTGACAAAATACATCCTTCTGAAGTTGAAGCGATCACTTTGGAGTAGCCCGACTTGGAAACAAAGACTGTCTGGGTTGTATCACCTGTATTCCAAAGAAATTTCGAAAAATGAGATCCCGCGTCCACAATTTTCGCCTGTCCCTTGCAGAGCAGCAGGGTGTCCTTTAAAAAATGAATGTCACCTCCAAGATCAAGTTTGATACTGAGATTAAATCCTACTCCGTAGCCATAGGATTCTACCCCTCCATAGCCGTATACATAGGCAATAAATCCGTTACCCGGCACCAAACTATTCAGATTGTGATTTCCTTTGGCAATTGCAATCTGGGCGTAAGCATATCCTGTGTTGGAAAGGGTCTGAAAAGTTATTGGCGAACCGTCCAACCGAATAACGTTTGCTGATTCAAGCCTCGTCACTACATTGACGAAAAATTTGCTGCTAATATTCGGGGAGTCATATGCGACAAAAGTGACGGCCTCTCTTGTTTGGTCTACCGGACTGACAATCAGCAAAAGCGGGTCCCCATCCCAGGTACCTGATCCGGCAGGTTTATCCACACTGTTTGACACCATGAACTGTGCCAGCAGGATCGGATGGTCGCTTTCTATAACAGACGGCTGATCCTGGTTGAGTGTAAATTCATAAAAATTTCCCTTATCCAGAACGATCGGGAGATTATTTCCAATCCGAATGTTAGTCTTATTCTCAGAGGTCAGAATCCTGAATACATCCATAGATCTGCCTTTCAGCGGTACAGTTACGAATTTCCTTCCCCAGGAACGAACCGGCGGAATCTGTTCGTAAAGGTGATCGTAGGCAGAGGTGGACGAGGCAGGAATCGTTGTTGACCACGAACCGGAGTAAAAGGCCAC
>JBAXUL010000071.1:0-20873 GCA_037129695.1 Prolixibacteraceae bacterium | reverse complement strand
GATACCGCTCCTATTTGCGTATGAACCACTCAGACTGGAATGTGGTTGCTGAGGCGGAATAGCTTCTGATACTTTTTTATAGCAAAGAAGGCGCGAGAGAGATCAGCGCCTTTTTTGTTGGACTGGGACGACTGGGACGAGGGGGTGAAAATGACAGTTGAGAACTGAAAGTTGAAAGTTACCCTAGTTCATGAGGGCGGAGCAAGGGGCGACTTGGACGAGGGAAAAGGCTTAGACGGACCATTTTTCGGGGATTTGATCAAGGAAAAAAGCTGAGCTTGGATATGGTCGTATTTTTCGTCTAATTTCAACAGAATCGCTTCATCCAAATAGCCAAATGAATTTGCAAATTTTAGCCAGACTTGGGCTTCAGCTACCTCTCCTTCACAATCGAGCAGTTTGGATACAAAGGATATGGGATATCTTCTTTTGATAAAGGCTTCTGCTATATTTGCTGCGACAGAGCGAGAACTTCTCCTGATCTGGTCGGTCAGTGAGTATTTTTCTTCGACTGGAAATAGTTTTGTCAACAGATGAATTTGTAAGGCAAGATCAAACGCACTTTTGAAAACATTCAATTCTTTATGGGATTGAATTCTTATGATCCCTGTTAATTAAATTGCTAATTATAAACTGACTACAATAAATATACCGATTTTCAGCGACAAAACCAAATAACTCTGACTCTGACTCGTCCCCTTCTTCCTAGTCTCCCCTTCGCCCCCTCTTTGAATGTTTCTCGCGCAAAACACCTATCTTTGCCCCGCGCAGACCGTTCTGTCGCCTTGCATAGCAGGGAGGAAAGTCCGGGCAACATAAGGCACCATGTTTCCTAACGGGAAGGCGGGCGAAAGCCTGCAGTCGTGTAACAGAAAATAACCGTCCCGGCCTCTGGTCTGGATAAGGGTGAAAAGGCGGGGTAAGAGCCCACCGGTGATTGTGGTGACACAGTCAGCCGTACATCTCATGGGTTGTAAGGCCAAATATACTGTAAGTCCGAAAGGAAGGGGGCTGCCCGCTCCCGAAAGGTTCTCCGGAACCATCCTTACAGGGGGTAGGCTGCATGAGGCGGATGGTGACATTCGTCCAAGATCAATGACAGAATGCAAAACAGAACCCGGCTTACAGGTCTGCGTTTTTTTTATCTTTGCGCCGGCATACAACAGTGTGCCGGCGCAATGATTTATGACCACTTCTCTCTCCATCCAGGAATTCAATTATGACCTACCGGACTCCTCGGTAGCCAAATATCCGCTGCCCGAGCGCGACCACTCCAAATTGCTGGTATGGGAGAAGCAGGTCATTTCTGATTATTTTTTTTCTGACCTTCCGGGATTGCTCCCCCATGGATCGATGCTGGTTTTCAACAACACCCGGGTCATCAGGGCCAGACTGCTCTTTACCAAATCCACCGGAGCCAGGATTGAAATATTCTGCCTGGAACCGACCCTGCCCCACGATTATGTCCAATCTTTTGCCCAAACCTCCTCCTGCAGCTGGAAATGCATGGTCGGTAACCGGAAACGGTGGAAAGGTGAGGTTTTACAAATGCAAATTTTGCTCAAAAACGAAGAAGAGGGGGAGACCGAGACGACTGGGACGACTGGGAGTGGGGGAGAAGGTGGAAACAGTGTGGTTGAGTTGAGGGCAGAGTTGGTGGGTGAGCTGGAGGGTAGTTTCGAGATTAAATTTTCGTGGGACCATCCCGGCTGCACCTTTGCCGGGATACTCGAGGCGGCAGGAAACATCCCAATTCCGCCCTATCTTCACCGCGAATCGGAGGAGATAGACTTAAGCGTTTACCAGACAGTCTATTCCAAGATTAAGGGGTCTGTGGCTGCCCCTACTGCCGGTCTGCATTTTACAGAAGCAGTATTCAAGTCTCTCTCCAAGAGGGATATCTCCTGTCAAGAGCTGACGCTCCATGTGGGCGCAGGAACTTTTCAACCTGTCAAAAGTGATACCATCGGAGAGCACCGGATGCACACGGAACATTTTTCAGTGGATAAATCCACCCTTGATCACCTGATCGCACAACAGGGGAAGATCATTGCCGTAGGGACTACCTCAGTCCGGACATTGGAAAGCCTTTACTGGATCGGATGCAAAATCCTTCAGAACAGGGAGGCAACGCCCGACGAGTTGATGGTTGGTCAATGGGAGCCCTACCGGGAAGAAGCCGGTTGTATCGACCCCAAAGAGGCCTTGCAAGCCATTTCGGATTGGTTGGTCAGGCACGGGCTGCAAAAGCTGGTTACCTCCACCCAGATCATGATTCTGCCGGGATATCGGTTTCGTGTGATTGATGGACTGGTTACCAATTTTCACCAGCCACAAAGTACCTTGTTGTTGTTGATTTCTGCGATCCTCGGGGATGATTGGAAGCGAGTGTATGGACATGCCTTAGCCAATGGGTTTCGCTTTCTTAGTTATGGGGACGCAAATTTGTATTGGATATAATCCACTAACCCCCTCGCCCCTTCGTCCTAGTCGCCCCTTCGTCCTAGTCGTCCCAGTCGTCCGCTCGTCCCAGTCGTCCAAGTCGTCCGCTCGGCACTTTCAGTTCTCAACTCTCAACTTCTCCATCTCATTTCCTGAGCACCGCCATGGTTGCCCCAAAACCATACTCCCGGAAGGAGGCATCCTGAAAAGGATATCGGGCATATTTGCGTTGAAGTTCACGGCGCAGCTCATTTTTGAGGACTCCATCGCCCACTCCGTGGATAAAGACAATCTTTTTTACGCCGGTGGCAATGGCGTGATCCATCTCCTTGCGAAAAGTGTCGAGTTGAAGTTTGATCATATCGGCATTGGAGAGACCACGGGTGTCATCAAGTAACTGATTGATATGCAGGTCAATTTCGACGAGGTCTGATTTGGGCATTTCAGCAGCGGCCGGTTTCTTTGGCTCCTTGGTGAGTGTGACCTGCTGAAAGTCTCTGTCAGTGAGCTTGTCCATTTCTGCCTTGAGCGGATTTTCTGCAAGGCGGATCAGCAGGGCAGGAGTGGTGAAATAGTTATTTTTGACAAAGGAAGAGGCTTTGAAGAATTTAACCGGAGAGATGCGGATCTCTTTTTGAACGGGTTCCTCGAGCTGCAATCCGGTTTTTTTGAAAAAGAGTAGCTGGAAGCAGTATTCAGGCATTTCCCCCATTGCTTTTGGCGAGATAGTTTCCAGTTCAACTTTGGTATTTGGTTCGAGCATTCCTGCGTCGACGGTCGTATAACTGTCAGCCATCTTGGTGGCGAAATGGTAGAGCAGGGTAAAGTTGCAGTCATTCACCAGATAGAGGAGAATCTTGCCTTCCGGCGGATTGCCAGGATTATCAGGCAGGGCTGCAAAGATGAATTCCGGAAAGTCGTTGCCTTTGAACTGGTTGGTATCCTTGAATTCGCTCCCTTTTTTTATCTCCGGGTACTGAGTCGAAGGATTTGGTTGTTTGGCAGGAGCCGAATAAGAACTTTGGCGGGATGTCCGGGGTAGCTCGGGCTCGATTACCACCAGATTTTTGATATAGGTAGGAATTTCGAAACCATCCTTTGTTTCGACATTGACCAGGTCTTTGGAGAGGATTGCTGTTACACGGCCTCCGCCGACTTCATTCATAAAGCGAACCTGGTCGCCGATCTTTATTGCTGTAGCTGACATGAAATAATGTTTTATTTACATTTGAAAAATTATCCGGCCTTTAGCCTTTAGCTTTTAGCCTTTGGCTTTTTCTCAATTCCTTTGAGAAGAGGTAAAACAACATCGCACTCATCAAGGCGCCGAGACTATTTGACAAGATATCGATCCATTCGAATGAACGCCCGTACTTCATTTCAAACTGGACGATCTCCATAAGGATACCCCAGGTAACGGCAATCAAAACAATCAGGAAGACGCGGTAATGATTTTTTTCTGCGTGAAAAGTCCAGCAGACGAGGAAGGTGAGTCCAAAATACATGCACGCATGGATCACTTTGTCCGTACCCGGAAACCTAAACTCCGGAACAAAACTTGCCGGCATCAACTCAAGATAGACAACGAGTGAAAGATAGGCAAGTGAGATTAAAAACCTCATCCACTGATTGAGGGAAAAGAAAAACTTGATCATGGGACAAAGATACCTTAAATGAATAAGCTGCTGAAAAGAAATTCTCAAATGACAGGTGACCATTGAATGGTATCAATCAGACAAAAATGTCAGGTCATTAGAAAGGGTAAAAACGCAATAAAATGCTCCATGTAATTCACAGGATTCCTATACGGGCAAAGTAAGAGAATGTTTAGGGAAAATGCTCAATTCTGTATCATGAGAAGATGGATGATCGGTTGTTTCCCTTGTAATTTAAGCAAAGAAGAATGCGGATATTCAGTTTCTTTCAGGAAATACTAACTGGATAAAGCTTTGCGAATGGATGGGAGTTGTCTTTTAATCCGGTTGCTTCACTGTTTCTGATTTGATGTACGATTTGAATCGATCTTCTTGCATCCTCCGGACGGTATCCCTGTCCGCTGAGGATATGCCTGTAGCTTTCCGTATGGAGATCAGTGAAGCCATCGCTGAATTCGATCTCTTCTCCGTCCATTTCCATGGAGCGGTAGGTTCGCTTGCCGTATACCTTCAATTCTGCAGGCAGGGTATCTACATTGATACTCAAAAAGTAACGAACGCGTGCTTTGTCAAATTCAAGAAAACCTGCGACGCAATCGCCGGTTGACAGATGCACCGTGTTTTCTTTTACCTCTCCGAAGACCCATGAAAGCATGTCGTAAAAATGTACCCCGATGTTGGTAGCCAGTCCGCCGCTCTTCGAAACGTCACCTTTCCAGCTCGTAAAATACCAGTTTCCCCTAGAGGTGATGTAAGTCAGATCCAGGTCGTAAATCTTGTCTGACGGACTCAACTCCACTCTCTTTTTAAGTGCGATGATTGCCGGATGAAGTCTCAGCTGGAAGATGTTAAAAACAGATTTGCCGGTTGCCTTTTCCAGCTTTTCCAGTGGGGCAATGTTTCCGGGGTCGAGAACCAGTGGTTTTTCGCAAATGACATTCGCACCAATCCGCAGTCCGAAACGGACATGTGCATCATGGAGATAATTGGGAGAACATACTACTACATAATCAATTTGCTGCGGAGTACCTTTCAGCGATTCGGCATGACATTCGAAACGTTCAAATTCGGTAAAAAAATGACAATCCGGGAAATAACTATCAAGAATTCCCACTGAATCGAAAGGGTCAAGTGCCGCAACCAATCTGTTTCCAGTTTCTTTGATGGCTTTCAGGTGGCGTGGCGCAATAAAACCGGAGGCGCCTATCAATGCAAAGTTTAGCATAAATGTTTTCAGTAATTCATTTCTATTCTACAATATATTCGTGACGTTGTGTTTCGCTACTACAAACTTACAAGATTGTACTGTCAATTTTTTTGACCGCACCGTTCCTGAGTTCATAGTTTTCGCCACTTTCTGCACAGGTTGCGAAACCTTTTTCGTCGAAATGGAGACGAATTCCATATTCTGAAATCCAGCCGATCTGGATGGCAGGATTTCCAACCACCAAGGCATAAGGCTCGACGGTTTTGGTCACAACAGCTCCCGCTCCGATAAAAGCATATTCACCGATATCGTTCCCACAGACAATGGTGGCATTTGCGCCGATGGAAGCACCCAATTTCACCGTTGTGCGTGCATATTCCCCTTTGCGGCTCACATGGCTGCGTGGGTTAATGATATTTGTAAATACGCAGGAGGGCCCCAAAAATACGTTGTCTTCGCAGGTAACTCCGGTATATACAGAGACGTTATTCTGGACTTTTACATTGTTACCAAGAATCACACCAGAGGAAATGACAACATTCTGACCGATGTTGCAATTTTTACCGATAACCGCTCCGGTCATGATGTGTGAAAAATGCCAGATCTTGGTTCCTGCCCCGATAGAACAGTTTTCATCAATGATGGCTGACTGGTGAGCAAAATATTGGTTGTCCATTTTTCCTGTTGTTACTGAAATTATATTCGGAGACCTTTTCAAGGAAGTATTTGGAATTTTACACCAAAGATACAAAGGCCATTTCGAAGATACACAAAGGATGGATATATCCGTTCTCCGGTTCTCCAAAGTTTACCAATCTTCTCTCAAATCAAAGTTTGTAAACCTTGTCCGAACTATCCCTGACGGCATTGCGCAGATCGACGATTAATTGTGAGTTTTCCAGTATCCAGTTCATGTCGAAGACTGAATGATTGGTGGCGATCACTACACAATCTGATTTTTGCAGTAATTCTGACGTTAGTTCTTCTGATTCAAATTTTCTGTTCATGGGGGTGCACAGATGGGGAATAAAGGGATCATGGTAATGTATGATCGCTCCTTTTTGCGCAACCTCATCCATGATCTTCAAAGCCGGTGATTCGCGTTCGTCATTGATATCCGGTTTGTAGGCAACTCCCAAAATCAGCAGGTGGCTTCCGTTGATCGATTTTTTGTGCCGGTTGAGCGCTGAGGATATCTTGAGGGTCATTCGGTGGGGCATCATCATGTTGATGTGTCCTGCAGTATTGATCAGGGAAAGGTCAAAATTGAATTTCTTGGCGATGTACTCAAGGTAAAATGGGTCCAGAGGGATGCAGTGTCCTCCGATTCCCGGTCCGGGGTAGAAAGCCTGAAAACCGTAAGGTTTGGTTTTGGCGGCATCAATTACCTCCCAGATGTCTATTCCCATTTTGCCGCAAAGCAATGCCATTTCGTTGATCAGACTGATGTTGACCAGCCGGTAGGTATTCTCAAGAATTTTCACCATTTCGGCTACCCTGGGCGAACTTACGGGGTAAATCTCATCGACGGCCAATTTGTAGACAGCCTGACCAATTGTTAGCCCTGTCTCGTCAAGAGCTCCCAATACTTTAGGGGTATTCCGGGTAAAATAGGTCTTGTTGCCTGGGTCGACTCTTTCGGGAGAAAAAGCAAGCCAGAATCCCGAACCGTGTTTCATGCCTGATTCCCTTTCAAGGATGGGCAAAACAACATCTTCGGTAGTAGTCGGATAGGTGGTACTCTCGAGGCAGACGAAGGTTCCCTTTTTCATGTTTTTCCCAATCTCCAGGCATGCGGCCTCAATGAAACTCATATCGGGTTTGTGAAAAGGATCCAAAGGAGTTGGGACACAGATTAGAATGGCTTCGCAGACCGACAAAAGGGTAAAGTCGCCGGTCGCACTGAGGGTCTTGCGGTTGATTGCCTCCTTCCAAAGATCATCGGCGATGTCGGAGATATAGTTTTCACCGGCATTGACTTTGGATACTTTTGAAGTGGATGGATCAAAACCGGTGACAGATACCCCTGCGGAGGCAAAAGAGACGGCCAGAGGTAATCCGACATAGCCAAGACCGACGACACCGATATGAATGGTGTTATCAGATATTTTATCAATAATTGTCTTCATATTGAGATGAGAGGGAAACATTGGAAATTTGAGACCGGTAGATTGCTTTTGTCCAAAATTACAAAAAAATACATTGCCTCCCTTTGGCAAATTCGGGCACTCTTTTAATGGATGGAATTGACCGAAAGATTGGTATCTTCAGGAGCTATAATGTGTTTTATTTTGATTGTAGAAGCCTAGGAGTTAATTGATTTGCCAGATGAGAGCTTCTGCTCATGAAGGTTCTACAACCTTGTCATTCCTTGAATTGGAGAATAGTATCGGTAATATATTCCAACTCTTCCTCTTTCATTTCTGTGTGAATAGGCAGCGATAATACAGAACTGCACAACTTCTCAGTTGCCGGCAGCGAAAATCCGGCAGAGACAAATCGGCTGAATGCCTCTTGTTTGTAGAGTGGGAGAGGGTAATAGATCATGGTTGGGATACCATTTTCGGACAGGTAGCTTCTGATCTTGTCCCTTAATCCGAATTTGATTTTCAGAGTAAACTGGTTGTAGGAAGGAGGTGCCTGGACCAGTGACACCGGTAATTCACCATAAGAGAAATTTTCGAGCCTCTTATGGTAGAAATTGGCTGCCTCAGTACGGGCAGCTATAAATTTCTCCAGATGCGGCAACTTAACATTGAGGATCGCAGCCTGAAGGGTATCCAGACGTGAGTTGCATCCTACCACTTTGTGGAAATATTTTTTTTGCTGGCCATGGTTGGCGATCATACGGATTTTGTCGGTAAGGGCCTGATCATTGGTCATCAGCGCTCCGCCATCACCCATGCATCCCAGATTTTTGGTGGGGAAGAATGAAGTGCAGCCAATATGTCCAATGGTGCCGGATTTTTTGACGGTGCCATCATTGAGGATATAACCAGATCCCAACGACTGGGCATTGTCTTCAATAACCGCTAGATGTTGCTCTTCTGCAAGTTTCATCAATGGCTCCATGTCGCAGCATTGCCCGAAAAGGTGAACAGGTATGATGGCTCTGGTCCGTGAAGTAACTGCCCGACGGATGGCATGCAAAGAAATATTGAAGGTATCCTCCTCTACATCCACCATCACTGGAATGAGACCCAGAAGGGCGATGACTTCCGCGGTAGCAACATAGGTAAAAGCAGGTACGATCACTTCGTCTCCGGGTTGAAGTTCAAGCGCCATCAGTGCAATCTGCAAGGCATCCGTTCCGTTGGCGCATCCAATTACATGATTGATATTGAGGCTGTTGGCAAGATTGTGCTCAAAGTCGGACACATCTTTCCCCCGGATAAAATCAGACCTTTCGATGACGCTCCGGATGGCATCCATTATCTCCGTTTCCAGCTTGCTGTGCTGTGAAAAGAGATCGACCATTTTTATATTCCCAATACCGTTGCTCAATTTTTAAAATTTATATTGGCCTGTATTCCAGGCGAAATGAGGGATTTCAAGCTGTGAGATCAGGGGTAATTCCTGGTCTTTTGCAGACAATTTGATCATCTCTGCCGGCAGTTTCCAGTCGATCGAAAGATCCGGATCATTGTACCGGACGCCGCTATCATGAGCAGGTGCAAAAAAATTATCTACTTTGTAGGAAAAGATTGCCTCTTCACTTAAAACCACAAAACCGTGGGCAAAGCCCCGGGGAATAAATAGCTGGAGTTTATTTTCCTCCGTGAGTTCTTCCGAGAAATGTTTTTTAAAAGTCGGGGAATCCTGACGAAGATCTACCACAACATCCAGAATGGAGCCGGAAATACAACGAACAAGTTTGGCCTGGGTATAAGGTGGTTTTTGAAAATGCAGGCCGCGAAGTACGCCGTATCCGGATTTGGATTCATTGTCCTGCACAAATTCAACCTTGCCAATATTTTTTTCAAATTCTGATTTTTGAAATGATTCGAAAAAGTAACCGCGAGTGTCTCCAAACACTTTTGGTTCAATGAGATATAGTCCTATAAATTCTGTTGTGATGAAGTTCATTAAAGAGAAATTTGATTTTGGAATGAACCACAATTGGCAAAAATCTGCAAATCCACTATGGATGCAACTGTGCTCGTTGTGATTTGTAATGTAAAAGATTAAAACGACATTGACCTAATAAGTTTAAAACTCCGGTCCGGAGATAAGTGACAACAAGTATTGACCGTACTGATTCTTTTTTAGCAGGTCGCCCTGGGCTTTCAGTTGCGTTTCATCAATCCATTTGTTTCGGAAGGCAATCTCTTCGAGGCAGGCAACTTTAAGACCGGTGCGCTTTTCGATGGTAGCGATGAAAGATCCTGCTTCGAGGAGTGACTCATGGGTTCCGGTATCGAGCCAGGCATAACCTCGCCCCATCAGCTCAACTTTAAGTTCTTTCCGGTCGAGATACTCCTGATTGACAGTGGTAATTTCCAGTTCCCCCCGTGCAGAAGGCTTGATGTTTTTTGCAACCTGTACCACAGAGTTCGGATAGAAATAGAGACCGATTACCGCGTAGTTGGATTTTGGTTTTTCAGGCTTTTCTTCGATGGTCGTCACATTTCTGTCGGCATCAAACGTACATACACCGTATCGCTCAGGATCTGTAACCCAATATCCGAATACGGTAGCCATGCGGTTTTCAGTAACCTGACCTACCGCCATATTGAGGAGGTCGACAAAGCCGTGACCATAAAAAATATTATCCCCCAAAACGAGACAGACATCATCTGTACCAATGAATTCCTCGCCAAGGATGAATGCCTGAGCAAGTCCGTCGGGAGAGGGTTGAACTACGTAATGCAATTCAATTCCCCATTGTGAACCGTCGCCAAGCAGTCGAATAAATGCCGACTGTTCCTCAGGTGTCGTGATAATCAGTATTTCCCGGATGCCGGAAAGCATCAACACCGACATTGGGTAATAAATCATCGGTTTGTCATAGATTGGAAGCAACTGTTTCGATGTTCCCAGGGTGATCGGGTGAAGGCGTGATCCTGATCCTCCTGCAAGTATAATACCCTTCATGGCTGTATGGATAAGTTGGTTGTAAGTGCGAAAATAGTAAGAATATCGGACATAAGTTAAGAATAGGAAGGGAGAAGAGCGAAGAACGAAGAAGGAAAGGCAAAATAGGTCAATGCCTAAAAGACGTTGACCTATTTTACAATCTTCTCTCATGTTAATTTGGATTCCCCGACGGCGGAGCCTCCTTCTCTCCTGATCCCCAATCCTTGTTGGGAAATGCACCCATCTTCAGCTCCAAGGTTGCCCCGTTCATCAGTTCGGTGTGGGTAAACCAGGGTTTGTTGAGGGGCTGACCATTCAATTTGGCACTTTGGATGTATTTATTCTGGACTGAACATCCGGGAGCTTTGATGGTAAAGGTTTTCCCGCTTTCGAGCACGATTTTGACCTCTTCAAAGAGTGGCGATCCGATGTTGTAAACAGGCAATCCCGGTGTCACCGGATAAAATCCCATGGATGAAAATACAACGAAAGCAGTCATGCCTCCACCGTCTTCATCTCCGGGGATTCCGAAGATGTTGTCCTTGAACCATACATCCAGAAGAAAACGGATCCTTTTTTGGGTTTTCCACGGTTCTCCGCTGTAGTTATAGAGGTAAGGAATGAAGAAACTTGGTTCATTACCCATCGAATACTGACCTGTCATCCCGGTTGCATCGGCAAATTTGGCCCAGAAGGCGAACTTGCTGCGACCGAGCGGCTCGCGGAAAAGCTGGTCGAGGGTGGCTGTGAATTCCTGGCGACCGCCCATTAAACCGATCAGGCCGCGAATGTCGTGCTGGGCCTGCCAGGCATAAGTATAACCGTTGTTTTCGTCGTAATAGTCGCGACCCCCCGGTCCTCCGTCAAATTTCGGATCTATGTCGATCCAGTTACCGGAAGAGTCTTTGGGCCACATCAGCTTTTTGTCGGGGCGGTATAAGTTTTTATAATTGACCGATTGCTGGCGGTAATAGGCTGCATCTGCAGGTTTGTTCAGTTCTCCGGCCATTTCAGAAAGTGCCCAGTCATCGTAACTGTGTGCAAGTGTGATGGCTACACTCTCCCGCCGCTCAAAGTCGTGCACCAGTTTAACTGTTTCGGTTTGTCCGGGCCAAAGGGCAGGGTAAAATCCTTTTTCACGGTAGAAGCTGTCGAGGATGCATTTGGGTCCGTTTCGCCAGGGAAGCATGGTAGCAGAAGTGGCATTTTTGAGCATCCCCTCGTAGGCTTTTGGAATGTCAAAATTGCGGATTCCCTTGCGGTAGCCATCCAGCAATGCCACCGTGGAGTGAAAGCCGTTCATGGCAGGATCATCCTTGTAAAGCAGCGGGAATTGCGGCAGCCATCCACCTTGTTCGTACATGCTGACGTAGGATTGCAGCATATCTCCCTCCATTTCAGGATGAAGAATGGCGCGCAGCGGATGCATGGCCAGAAAAGTGTCCCAGATCCAGTCGTCAACGAAAAAATCGCGATTGGTCCGGTGTACCTGGTGGTCGTAGGCACTGTAGTAACTTCCGTGTTCATTGATGTTGACCATCCTTTCGTATTGCCTGTAAAGAGAGGTGTAAAAAGTTCTCAGTTGTGCCTCGGTGCCGCCTTTGACCTGAATCCGGTTCATCACTTTGGACCATTTGACCTCCGCTTCATTTTTGAGTTTTTCGAAGTCCCATGCCGGGATCTCGGCAAGAAGATTAGACTTGGCCTGTTCCACACTGATAAATGAGATGGCGTATTTGAGTTCAATCTCAGCCGGACCGTCTGTGCCAAATTTGAACCAGGCTCCTTTTTTGCTTGAAGCTTCGTTCCTTTTTGAATCCGTAAAAGGAAATTCCAGGATTCCTGAGCTTTCAGCCTTATTTACTTCCCCGTATACGTAGGCCTTCATTCCCATAAACTCTTCCAATCCGGAAAAACTTTTTTCCGACTCCAGTTTCCAGCTTCCCTGGTTGACCAACCTCAAAGCCAGAAATTTCTCTCCCTTTCGGGGAAAGTTAAACTTGAAAAAACCGCATTTTGCACCCGGAGTGAATTCAGATTTGATGTTGTTGTCGATGAGAAAAGTGGAATAATACCAGGGACGGTTGATCTCCAGTTCATGATCGTAGGTTTGCTTTTGGTTCCATTTTTCTGCTTTTGGTTCACCCGTATAGGGCATAACACCGAAGAGCTCACCTTTCCGATGGGAGGAGATGGTGAGTGGAAAAAAACTGATCTGATCATCCAGGTAATCGGTCCGGACAGGATAGAATCTGACCATCTGGTTAGGCAGTTGGACGGTAGGCCGGGTAGGTTGCAGCAAGATTCCCACATTGCCGATGGTAGGATCTACGTAGCCGAGATTGTTGGATTGGCCAAAGAGGTTCCCATTGCAAAAGAGAAGGATTGCGAGAATGAAAGGGAGAAATGGATGGATGCTCTTTTTCGAAATTACATCCTTCGACAGGTTCAGGAACCGTTGATCGAAATTCGAAAATTGGTTGTATTTCATAGTAGTAAATAGTTTTTACAAAAATAGATTGAATTCGTGTGATTATCAATTCTAAAAACTATCCGTTTGCGGAAACGGGTTCAAAAAAGTTGTTTATTTTAGCAGTGTAAAAGAGATCATAACTACGAAATCTTTTCCAATTTTAATTTAATCCCGGGTAACTAAGTAAGGCATCACTTAGTACTCCTAATTATTACCAACAAATTCAATATTTTAACCAATGAAAAAAGTCAGTTTTTTGTTTTTGATCACCCTGTTAACAGTTTCTACATTTGCCGTTCAACCCGGTGGGATGAACCGGACTTCTGTGAATATGCCTAAATCATCTCAGCTCCCTGCGGAAAATCAAGCGGACAATACCCTGACCGCAAAGGAGCAAAAAGAGGGCTGGAAACTTTTGTGGGACGGAAAAACCTTGAACGGTTGGGTAAGTAACAAAGACGGTGTCGTGCCACAAAAGGGATGGACCATCCAGAACAATGAACTAATTGTCGATCTCGGTGAGAACAAAGGCGGAGGAGATCTTGTCACTGAGAAGGAATTCAAAAATTTCATTCTGGAGGTAGATTTTAAACTTACTCCCGGTGCCAACAGCGGAATAAAATATTTCATTCAGGCCAGAAAGCAAGGTAAAGGCTATAGTAACGTTGGGTGTGAATACCAGGTGCTGGACGATGTATTGCATCCGGATGCCAAACTGGGGAAAGATGGCGACCGTACCCTTTCTTCACTTTATGATCTGATCCCTGCCATCAAGGCCAAGCCTTTCAATGGTATTAACCAATGGAACCGTGCCCGCATCGAGGTGAACGGTGAAAAAGTGACCCATTACCTGAACGGAACCAAAGTGGTCGAATATACCCGAGGAACATCCGAGTGGAAAGCATTGGTTGCTACCAGTAAATTTGCCAAGGAAGTTGGATTCGGTGAATATGCGACCGGTCATTTACTTTTGCAGGAGCACGGGGATGAGGTGCATTACAAGAATCTCAAGGTGAAGGAGATCAAATAGAAAAGTTATGAGTTGAGAACTGAGAGTTAAAAATGCAAAAAAACATTTTACTACCTTGGAGGATAGCGTATTAAAAAATAGGAGTTATTTGTTTGCGTTGGAGATTATTGAAGTCTGTAGAATGATTTCTAATGTTGGAAAAGAATTTGTTCTTAGCAGACAACTATTAAAATCCGGAACCTCTGTCGGAGCAATGATTCGTGAAGCTGAGCATACTCAATTTACTGCAGATTTTATTTCGAAAATGAGTATCGCTCTTTAGGAGGCAAACGAAACAGAATATTGGATTTTATTGCTCAGGGATTCTCAACTGATTGAGAGTTCAAAAGCAAATCAATGATTATTCGAAAATAATGAATTGATCAGCATGCTTGTGGCAACAATTAAAACAATGAAGAGTAAATTGTAGATTTAAAAAAGTATAATAATCCACATGTTATTTTAATAAACTCAGTTTAGTTCTCAACTCTCAGTTTTCAACTCTCAACTATTTCAGAATATTTCAAATATCAAATTTTACTACTAACGATGGAATCAAAATCAGATTTATCTCGTCGCAACTTCATCTCCAATACCGCTTTGGGGACAGTAGCAACAATTGGGGTAGCCAATTTGCTGCTCTCCTGCTCTGGTTCAGCAAGCAAACCTTCCAATGAATCCGCGTCACCGCTCCTTCTGGACAAGGCTCCGGATGGAAAGGTCTTACGTGCCGGGTTGGTTGGTTGCGGCGGCAGGGGTACCGGCGCAGCCATTAATTTTTTGGATGCCGGACCAAACCTTCAGATTGTTGCACTTGGAGATGTTTTTCAGGATAAAATGGATGAATCCAGGGCGCAATTGAAGAAACAACGCAACATTGAAGTCGCTGATGAAAAGTGCTTTGTCGGATTCGACAGTTACCAGAAAGTCCTCGATTCGGGCATAGATATCATTCTCTTGTGCACACCTCCTCATTTTCGTCCCGCTCATGTGGAAGCTGCCGTCAACGCAGGGAAACATATTTTTATGGAGAAACCCTGCGCGGTGGATCCTGTTGGAGCCAGGTCGATTCTGGTCTCGTCCAGAAAGGCCGAGCAGCTTGGTTTATCCATTGTGAGCGGAACGATCCGCAGGGTTCAAAAGGATTACGTTGAGACGCACCGCAGGGTGGCAGCAGGAGAGATCGGTGAGATTGTAAGTGCCCACGTGGTTCGCAACGGTGGTGCGCTATGGGTCAAAAAGAGACGGCCGGAATGGACCGACATGGAATACATGCTGCGAAACTGGGAGAACTTCTGCTGGCTCTCCGGCGATCATATCGTGGAACAGTTTATACATGAGGTGGATGTGATGAATTGGCATATCGGGAAAAATCCGGTCAGATGCATGGGCTGGGGTGGCCGTCAGCGGCGCATTACCGGCGACCAGTATGATTTTTTCAGCGTTGAATATATTTACGCCAACGGCATGCAGGCACATTGTGCGGCCAGACAAGTCAGCGGTTGCAGTAACCTGAAACGCGAAGTCATCGTCGGTACAAAAGGCTATGCCGATTGCAACGGAACGCTTTTTCACCCGGATGGTACCGTCATGTGGAAATATCCTTATCCGAAAGAAGGCGACACAGATCCGACATGGAAAGTGAAAGATCCTTATGTTCAGGAGCATGTGAATCTGGTAAATGCCATCCGTACAGGAAAAACCTATAATGATGCGGAAGCTCAGGTCAATTCCACCCTGGTTACCATGATGGGAAGAATCTCTGCCTACACCGGCAAAGACGTAACTTGGGATGAAATGTTGAATTCAGGATTGTCGCTTGGACCAAAAGCTTACGCTTTCGGTCCCGTTCCGAATATTCCGGAAGTGATTCCGGTGATCGGCATTGAGGCTGTACCGTCTTGAGAACGAGGGACTCGGCGACTGGGACGAAAGGGAGAAGTTGAGAGTTGAGACAGGTCTCTGAGCGGTTCAGAGCGGACGACCGGGATGACTAGGATGACATGGACGACTAGGACGACTTGGACGAGGGGGCGATGTTGCTTTTGGACCACAACGGTGATATGGTCAGCATCCAGCCGCGGAGCAGCGAAATATTGGTAGCCGGGGGTGGAGCAAAGCTTCAACCAATTTAAACTAGAAACATATAGCACATGAAACGCAGGGAATTCGCAGGAAAAACAATATTTTCGGCAATGGCACTTTCATCTGCACCATTTCTTGGTGTGGCAAAGAACCCAAAGGCAACGGTTCGCTCCATTAAAAAAGGGATCATGTGGGGAAACATCGGCTTTGGAACAACCATCCTGGAAAAATTTCAGGCTGCCAAAGACGCAGGCTTTGATGGTGTTGAGGTCTACAGTCATCTCAATCGGGAAGAGGTATTGAAAGCCAAAGAACTGACAGGTCTGATTGTGCCTTCAGTGTGTGGCTCGATGCACGGCAAGTATCTGTTGTCGGATCCTGACCCCAAGGTGCGAGCGCTGGGTTTGGAGGCACTGACGGTTACGCTGGAGGATGCGCATGCCTATGGAGCAGATACCATTCTTCTGATTCCCGGTAGGGTGAGTGAAACCGTGGGTTACGATGAATGCTGGGACCGGTCGGTCGCTGAAATCAGCAAAATACTCCCTTTGGCGGAAAAATTAGGGGTGACAATCGCCATCGAGAATGTATGGAATAATTTTATGCTTTCGCCACTCGAATCAGCCCGCTACATTGATCAGTTTAAGTCCCCATTTGTTCGTTCCTACTTCGATTGCGGCAATGTTCTTGTGATCGGATGGCCGGAGCAATGGATCAAAATACTGGGCAACAGGATTGCCCGTGTGCATATCAAGGAATTCAGCCGAAAAATTGCTGATAAGCAGGGGAAATGGGCCGGATTCGGGGTGGCATTGCAGGAGGGCGACAACAACTGGCCGGCTATTATGAAGGCTTTGGATGAAACAGGTTACCACAGTTGGGCGACCGTTGAACAACCCGGCGGAAACACACCCGAAGGACTGAAAGAATTGTGTCTTAGGTTGACGAACATTTTGGCACTTCAGTCATGAAAAACTTTTCCCTAACCATCGAGAGCCCTCTGGGTTTGATTTCACTGATTTCTGATGAGACGCATTTGAAATCGCTGACATTCGATGGAGAGCAGGTGGAGGATTCGGAAAACCAACCAGAAATTTTGCGGAGGACGGCGCTGCAATTGAAGGAATATTTTTCAGGAACCCGCATTCATTTTGACCTGGAAATTGATGCCGATGGAACGGGGTTTCAGCAAAAAGTGTGGCAAAAATTGATTCAGGTTCCCTACGGTTTAACCAAAAGCTACCGTGATATTGCAGTTGAGCTGGGTTCTGCCCTGAATTCCCGTGCCGTTGGCACAGCGAACGGAAAAAATCCGGTATTGATCGTTGTTCCCTGCCATAGAATTGTTGGCCAAGACGGGAAACTTGCTGGTTATTCAGGGGGGCTGGAAAGGAAAAAATGGCTGCTGCTTCACGAAGCAAAACATACGCAAAGCAATCTATTGTTCTGGAATATTTAGCTTTCGGCGAAGATCTTAGGTCCTACCTGGTGAATCAAACCCGGATCATTGGCTTTTGGATTTTTAATGGTTGGTGCGATCGGATATCCGTTCATCAATTCTGCTGGATAGGGCCGCATCAGGAGTGAAAGTTCTTCATCCGACAGACCAGGTGAAAGCCATCGCTCTTCATCTTCTCTGTGAAGGATCACCGGCATCCGGTTGTGTGGAATTCTGGCAGTTAGCCGGTTGGGGAAGGTGGTCAGGATGGCGAAGGAGTGTATCAGTTCTCCCGTTCCGGGGTTTGTCCATTCGTCCCAGATACCGGCGAATGCAAAGGGTCTGACTTTATTCCGGAGAAACAGGACGAAAGGCTTGTCGAGTTTCTCTTTGATTGTGCCTTCGATGAAAGCGTCTGCCGGTACGAGGCAACGTTGTGAACGGATCGGTTTTCGGAAGGACGGCTTGTCGAAAATTGCCATCTCGCCTGTAAAATCGGGATCATCTGTCGGATTATTGTCACCTTCGGAGCGCGCATTGATCAGCAGCATGGGTTTTTGCGCCCATGATGGGGTAAGTCCAAAGCGGTAAAGTTGCAATTCATGCGGCCGTTCGCCGGTAATTACCGCTGTTTTCTGTCCGGGGGAGATGTTGTAGGAGGGCTTAAGGTCAATTCCCTCAGGTATTTCCACCTTGAATCGGGTTTTGAGTGATTTGGAATCCTGTACCAGAATAAATCTTCCGCACATCAGATTTATTTTTTAATTTAGTGTGAGTGGCAATAGTTATTTTTGAATGTTGAAAATGGTCCCTGTTCCTGTCGAAGGGTACCTCAATCTTTCAACGAATTTAAACAAAGATCAGAAAACAAAAGGCACAGACATAGAATATAAAACAGATTGTAAATATTATTAACTGAAAAGATGAATTCAAAAAATTTCTTGGCAATGGGTGTTCTGATTTTGGCACTTTTATTCTCGTCCAAAAGTGAGGGGAAAATTATGATGGAGGGTAAACAGTCATTTACCGGAGCAAAAGGTGAAGTAAAAATAATAACCCTTGATCCGGGGCATTTTCATGCCGCACTGGTGCAGAAGAAGATGTATGACCAGGTCAACCCTGAAGTCTATGTTTATGCTCCTGAAGGAAATGATGTCGCCGAGCACCTGAAAAGGATCGACGGCTATAATATGCGGAAAGAGAGTCCTACCAGTTGGAAAGAGTTGGTTTACAAAGGGAATGACTACTTTTTGAAAATGCTTCAGGAGAAAAAAGGCAATGTGGTGGTACTGTCGGGTAACAATCGCATCAAAACTGAATACATTAAAAAATCTGTAGAAGCAGGATTCAATGTTTTGGCCGATAAGCCGATGGTAATTTCCCCCGAAAATTTCCCCATGCTGGAGGAATCCTTCCAAATTGCAGCAAAAAAGGGGGTGATACTTTATGATATCATGACTGAAAGGCATGAGATTACTTCGATGTTACAGAAGGAGATATCTCAAAATCCGATCCTGTTCGGTAAACTTCTGAAAGGTTCAAAAGAGAAACCTGCCGTAGAAAAACTGAGTGTGCATTATTTTTACAAAAATGTTTCCGGGGTTACATTGGTGCGTCCGGGATGGTTTTTCGATGTGGAACAGCAGGGTGAAGGAATCGTTGATGTTGCCACCCATCTGATCGATTTGGTGCAATGGATATGCTTTCCGGGAGTAGTTTTGCATAAATCGGATATTGAGATGCTTCAGGCGCGCCACTGGCCAACACTTCTGACTCTCGAAGAGTTTACGGCAGTGACCAAACTTGATAAATTCCCCGATTATCTTTCCAATGCGGTCAAAGATGGCAAGTTAAATGAATATGCCAACGGAGAGATGACCTACAAAATCAAGGGAGTCTTTGCAAAAGTGACTGCAGAATGGCGTTACAAAGCCCCTGAAGGAGCCGGTGATACCCATTATTCCATCATGAAAGGCACCCAAGGTACAGTAGAGATTAAGCAGGGTGAAGCAGAAAAATATATGCCGACACTTTATGTACATGCCAATACAGGTACGGCTCTTGCCGGTTTTACCGCCGAGCTTGAAAAATCGATCCTGAAAAACGCAGGACATTCGGGATTAAATCTCGAAAAAGTCAATGAATCAACCTGGAAGGTGATCATTCCTGACCAGTACAAGGTTGGACATGAGGCCCATTTCAGTCAGGTGACGGAGGCATACCTCGAATTTTTGAAGATCGGAAAACTGCCCGAATGGGAAGTGCCCAATATGATTGTGAAGTATTACACAGCTACTGAGGCGTTGAAGATGGCAAGGAAATGAGGACGAGGAGACTGAGAGACTGAGGATTTGAGAAATTCGTAAAAATGGTGTCTTGTCCTGAAATAGGTTTACTTTTTCTGTAAACCTATTTCAGGACAAGACACTCAGTCTCCCAGTCCCATTCTTTACTCGTGAATTTCAATTATATACTCAGCTTCAAATAGTTCTCCAGCATCCAATCGCATAATTCCTTCCTTCGTCTCAAGCCGCTGGTCCGTATCAAATTTGTCGGCAATGCCGCACCAGGGTTCGATGCAGACATAATCTCCGTTTGTTTTGGCCCAGATTCCCAGGTAGGGGAAATCTTCAAATGAGACGGAAAGTGACTGAGCCGATTTTTTACTGCGCAAGGTGACTTTTTTTGATTTGAGATCCTTGAATATCAGTGCATCCTTGCTGAAAAGCCCGTGGGTGAGCGGAATAATTTTTGAATTGCTGAACACCGGGGCTGTCTGATTAAGAACAGTTCCGTTTTCATGCAACAACCAGGTAGATGAATTCTCGTTTTGATCGAATTCCAGAAAATAGTCTTCATATTTTTCGTCCGGATGGATTGGACATTTGAATCCGGGATGGCCACCAACGGAGAAATAAAGTGGTGAACTTCCCGCATTGGTTACCTGGTGAATCACCCTGATTCTGGCATCTTCCAGCACATACCTGATACTGAATTCAAACTCGAAAGGATAGATTTTAAGCGTCTCTTTGCTGGATGTCAATCCGAATGAGAGCGAGTCTGCTGTAATTCCGGTCAGGTGAATGTCCGGATTTTCGCGTATAAATCCATGTTTTTGAAGCGTGTATTTTTCACCTTTCCAAAGGAAGGTATTGTCTCTCAGTCCTCCGACGATCGGAAACAGGTTTGGGGCTGTGCTGTTCCATACTTCGGGGTCTTGTCCCCACATGTATTCGATACCGCTTTTAAGCGATTTGATGGAAATTAGTTCGGCACCTTGCTGGCGGACTGCAATTTCCAGATTGGAATTTCTTGCGTAGTGTTTCACTCGTTAATAGATTAGTTAAATTATTGAATATCTGTAAGTACTCATGGAACTCGCAGCTGAATTTTCATCGCCTTTTGTTGGCTTAGCCCATGCTCGTTTCACTCGTAAATAGATTAGTTAAATTATTGAATATCTGTAAGTACTCATGGAACTCGCAGCT
>JBAXUL010000070.1:0-20989 GCA_037129695.1 Prolixibacteraceae bacterium | reverse complement strand
ATAAAAAATGAATGTATTATATTTCCCATAATCAGACAGCTCAACGTTGGAATTTTGATGCATTTTTAATGTTCATAAGAATTTAGTGACAAGAACATTTTAATGTCGTAGATTCTGATCCAATCAGTATTTAGTGAATTCTGCCAATTAAGTCGCGCAAAGCCTGCAAAGCTCGCAAAGAAAAAATCCGATGTCATTGTTTCTAAATACCCGTTTGAAACAGTTAACTATAGATTCTGAGCAGACGGCAGGCCTTCCGTCTGTTATCTCTACACATCGTATATAATCGGTCATCATATCATGTCAGATTATTCAAAATTCATCCAATCCAAAAAAAATAAACTTTAGCTCGTCAAATTACGAAAGTTAATCCTATCTTTATCGTTATTAAGTCTAAATAAATATTGATTGTCATGTGTTTGATATTCTGATATTTAATGAATTTAATTATCGCGAACAGTCTCTTGTTTTTTGGAAAATCAGGAGATACTTGGCGGAAAGAACGAAAGATTAACAGATAATATTGAAACGACTCATATCAAATATAAATACCGAAGAGGCAAAGTTTAAGGAGAGATTGGAAGCGTACATGGAGTTGATGAATGTTTTCCATTCAGAAATGAACAGTGTCACCAGGCGGGATGATGATCCTTCTGTTGTGAGGCATCGCTCACGTGGCAAACTGGATGCGCGAAGCCGGATTGAACTGCTTATCGATGAAAAGACGCCCTTCCTGGAACTCTCAACCCTGGCTGCCCATGGTCAATATGACAACCAGTTCCCATCCGCAGGTATCATTACCGGAATCGGAAAAATCCACGGGAAACTGTGCATGATCATCGCCAATGATGCGACGGTGAAGGGGGGAACCTACATCAGTGAGACATTAAAAAAGCATCTTCGTGGACAGGAAATAGCACTTCGCAACCATCTGCCATGTATTTACCTGGTCGATTCAGGCGGAATATTCCTGCCCGAACAGGCCAGTATCTTTCCGGACCATGATGGTTTTGGCCGCATTTTTTACAACCAGGCGCAGATGTCATCGGCAGGAATCCCGCAGATTTCAATTGTGATGGGTTCATGCACTGCCGGAGGAGCATACGTTCCCGCCATGAGTGATGAAACCATCATCGTCCGAAATCAGGGTACTATATTTATTGGCGGACCTCCGCTGGTCAAGGCTGCAACCGGCGAAGAGGTTACAGCGGAAGAGCTCGGAGGCGCATTGGTCCACACCGGCATCTCAGGAGTAGCCGATCACCTGGCAGAAAATGAGCAGGAAGCCATACGGATTTGCCGGAATATACTTGAACTGGTGCCACTGGCCGATCCTCAACTTTTCGAGTCGGTGCAGATGGAAGAACCGGCTTACAACATGCAAGAAATTTACGGTTTAGCTCCGCTCGATCTCAAAAAACCCGTCGACCTGCATGAAATCATCGCCAGGATTACCGATGGCAGTCAATTCGAAGAATTCAAACAGAATTACGGGCAGACACTCGTGACCGGCTATGCCAGAATACTTGGGTTTCCTGTTGGCATAATTGCCAACAACGGGTTTCTTACCTCTGAGGCCTCCCTCAAAGGGGCCCATTTTATTGAACTCTGTAACTTCCGCAAGATTCCGCTTCTTTTCCTGCAAAATATCTCCGGATTTATTGTGGGAAAGAAATACGAGCATGAAGGCATCGCACGCAGCGGTGCCAAATTGATTCATGCCGTGGCGACTTCCGTGGTTCCAAAAATCACGGTCATCATTGGCGGATCGTTCGGTGCCGGCAATTATGCGATGGCAGGCAGGGCGTACAACCCCGATTTCCTGTTCATGTGGCCGAATGCAAGGATTGGCGTCATGGGAGGCCAGCAGGCACAGGAGGTGCTTGACGCTATCAAAGGAAACAACCACCAGGATCTCATCCGGAGGTTTGAGGAAGAAAGCTCGGCTTACTACAGTACTTCAAGATTATGGGACGATGGGATCATCGATCCGGCAGATACGCGAACGGTGGTAGGGCTCGCCATCTCCATCGCTTCCAATAAAAAAACAGCTCAGCCAAAAAATGGAATCTACAGGATGTAACCCTATGGAAAACTATCAGACGATTCAGGTTGAATTGGACGGACCATTGGTGACCCTCTGGCTTTCCCGTCCCGAAGTTCACAATGCCCTCAATGCATTGATGATCAGGGAAACAGGACATTTTTTCTCCCAGATAGAGGAAATACAGGAAATAAGATTTGTGATCATCAGAGGAAGAGGGAAATCTTTTTGTTCAGGAGCGGATCTTCAGTGGATGAAAAATGCCTTCAGCCTGGAAAACCAGGAAAACCTGATGGAGAGCCAGGAACTGTCCGAAATGTTCAGGTCCATCTTTCAGAGCAGCAAAATTGTGATTGCAGCTGTCCATGGTAATGTTTTCGGCGGCGGAAACGGATTGGCGGCAGTATGCGATCTCGCTTACTGCACAGCTGACTCCCGATTTTCGTTGAGTGAAACCCGGATTGGAATGGCGGCGGTATCTATAACCCCATATCTGATGCAGAAAATGAAAGTGGCTGATCTGAAGGAACTTATTTTTTCCGCCAAAGAATTCAATGGTGATGAGGCGGTGAAATATGGATTAATTATTCAGTCATTCCCATCGCAGGAAACAATGGATCTGCATATCAATCAAACAATTAACCTGATGATGCAAAACGGGAACAAGGCATTGACGAGCTCCAAGCAATTGATTAACAAATTAGCGATGCAACCCATTTCGGGGATCATGGAGCAAATACCCGGATTATTGGCACATATCAGGGTCTCGCAGGAAGCACAGGAGGGTTTTTCGGCTTTTTTGGAGAAGCGGAAACCAAACTGGGGAACCAACCATCGTATTGAATCAGACAAATAAAGAACGAAAGGCAAAAACAGATGGCATTAATGGATAAATTGTTGGTGGCAAACAGAGGTGAAATAGCGTTGCGGATCATCAGATCGGCAAAGTTGTTGGGCATAAGGACTGTCGCAATTTATACAGAATCAGAGAAAGAGGCAGGTTATGTGCAACTGGCCGATGAAAAAGTTTCCCTGGGAAGCAATGATTTGAATGCTACTTTTTTGAATATAGAAAAGATCATTCAAATTGCTCTGTCAACAGGATCCTCGGCCATTCATCCCGGCTATGGCTTTTTATCCGAGAATCCTGATTTTGCCCTGGCTTGTCAGGCCAATCGCCTCATTTTCGTCGGACCTGAACCGGAAGTGCTCAGGCTGATGGGCAACAAACAGGATGCCAGGAATCTTGCCTCAAGCCTTGGGATACCTGTTGTTTCAGGATTTAAAACTGAGAATCTCTCTGCGCTTTCAGATCAATCCATTGATTTCCCGGTTTTGATCAAGGCATCGTTTGGTGGTGGCGGGAAAGGAATGAAAATCGTTGAAAACCTGAATGATCTGATGGTCCAGGTCCCACGTTCATCCCGGATTGCATTGCAATATTTTGGCAATGGCGAGCTATTCATCGAACAATATATACGAAATGCCCGCCATGTAGAAGTCCAGATCATCGGCGACCAATTTGGCCATCTCATCCATTTGTATGAACGTGAGTGTTCGATACAGCGAAATCATCAAAAAATCATAGAGGAAGCGCCTGCCCTATTCCTTGCACCTGAATTACGTGAAAAATTATTGTCCGATGCGGTCAAAATCGGGCAAGCGGTTGGTTATTCGGGAGCAGGAACCGTGGAGTTTTTGGTGGATGACGCTGGCAATCATTTCTTTATGGAGATGAATCCGCGAATTCAGGTAGAACACGCTGTGACAGAACAGATCACCGGCATTGACATCGTCGGTGAACAGTTGAAAATCGCTTCTGGAAATCCGCTTTCCTACACACAGGCGCAGGTGGCGACCAACGGGCATGCCATTGAACTGAGAGTGTATGCAGAAGATCCGGTCAGGGAGTTTTGTCCATCTTCCCAGCCACTGCTTTCAGTCAACCTGCCGTCTCATCCTGGAATCAGAATAGAAGCTGACCTAATGAACAAGCATCAGATCACCAACGACTATGATCCACTGTTAATCAAACTGATCGCCAACGGGAGAGACCGCAAAAGCGTCATCAGCCTGCTCAGGGAAAATATCCGCAATTTGGATGTGATCGGTCCGGAAACCAATATCAGATACCTGGAAAAAATTCTCTCCCACGACCAATACCAACAGGATCATTACTCAGTTGAATTCTGCAAGAACCATCATACAGAACTTATCCGGTATGCAGAAAATAAAACTGAATCCTCACTCCTGCCCTACCTGCTGGCCTTGGCCATCACAAAAACCTACCTGCAGAATGACAGCCTGCCGGTTTCAGATCCGTGGAATTACACAGGATACTGGCGGGTGTCAGCACCTGCTATCCCGGTTTCTGTGGATGACAAGCAACACAAGGTCTTTCTGACTCGCCGTGCAGGATCGGCTGCGTCATTTAGCCTGAACGGAATTGTCACAGAATTCACAACAGAAAACAGATCAGGTAACTGCATGGATATTACGATCAACAGGGTCACCCAACAATTCCAATATCATATATCTACCAACGGGGATATCAGAATCAGCCGGCAAAACATCCAGCATCTGATCTCTTTCCCTGGTTTACTGAAAAACTATGCGGAGACCGGCACACCATTCGCACGAGGGGTAACTGACCAGTCTGCGGAGATCACCTCCCACCTATTTGGGAAAATACTGGAAATCTATGTGAAAGAAAATCAATTCATCAAAAAAGGAGATCCCCTGCTCGTCATTGAATCAATGAAAACGGAGAACCATATTCTTTCACACAAAGATGCCAGGGTAAAAACCATTGCAGTAAAGGTGGGAGCACAAGTCACCGACCGGATGCCACTCCTGATTCTGGAGGATTGAAATGAATTTTACATGGAAAAATATTCAAAAACCGTCAAAGCGTTGCTGGGTTTTCCAACCGGAAAATAAAAAAATATAAGATGAATGAACTATTAGACAAGAGGACTATCGAATACCGTGAAAAGGTCAGGGCATTTTCAGAACGCGTGATCAAGCCGGTGGCCATCGCGCAGGATGAGAAAGAGGAGTTCCCTGTTTTTCTGGCGAAGCAGATGGGAGAGGCAGGACTCTTCGGAATCACCCTGCCAGAAGAATATGGAGGCCAGGGGCTGGATTATCTTTCCTATATCATTGCCATTGAGGAAATTGCCCGAATCGACAGTTCACCTGCCGCAACAGTCGCCGCGCACAACTCTTTGGGAATTTCACCCATTTACACCTTCGGAACAGAGGCTCAAAGGAAAAAATACCTGCCGGGATTATGCACCGGCGAAAAGTTGTGGGCATTTGGCCTGACAGAAAGCAATGCCGGTTCTGATGCCAAAGGGGTCGAAACAGTGGCAAAAATGGAAGGCGACCAATGGATCATCAATGGTTCCAAAATATTTATCACGAATAGTTCCTCCGCCATTGCCTCCGGCATTACACTTCAGTCTGTGACGGATGTGAAAAACGGAGAGAAGGAATTATCCGTCATCCTTGTGGAAAGAGATATTCCGGGTTATTCCACAACGCCCATCAAAGGAAAGCTAATGTGGAGGGCTGTTGACAACGGAAAACTCAGTTTCGAAAATTGCACGGTACCTGCTTCAAACCTACTCGGGAAACGCGGGGAGGGAATGAAGATCATGCTTTCGACCCTGGATGCCGGCAGACTTTCCATTGCTGCCATGGGACTCGGTCTCGCACAGGGAGCTTTCGAAATGGCTGTCGAATACGCACAGAAACGGAAGCAATTCGGAAAACACCTGATCGAATTTCAGGCAATATCTTTTAAACTGGCGGAAATGGCCACGAAAATCGAGCTGGCCAGAAATACCCTTTACCATGCATGCCGATTGAAAGATGCAGGGTTACCTTTTGCCAAACAAGCCGCTATCTCAAAGCTCTACTGTTCGGAAATAGCCAAGGAGGTTTCGGATGAATCACTTCAGATTCATGGCGCCTACGGTTTCCTGCGCGAGAACCATATCGAAAGGTTTTACCGTGACCAGCGTTTGCTTCAGATTGGGGAAGGGACATCCGAGATTTTAAAAATGGTGATCTCCCGAAATATCATCCTGCCTCAATCGTTCTAATCATGGAAAGCAACAAAAAGTCAGAGAATCAGGGAAAAGCATTGGTCCGGGAGAAACCGGACCGAAAGTCTGACCATATCACACTGGCCATTCAGTCCCAAACACCGGTCAGTGTGGTGGATCATCGTTTCTATTATGAACCGATGCTTTCAGGCTTCCCCGATAGTAATCAGGCACCCATTCCATTCGCCGGAAAAACGCTGAGCGTGCCCGTCTGGGTTTCAAGCATGACAGGTGGTCACACCCTTTCAGGAACCATCAACCGGAACCTTGCTCAGGCATGCAATGAATTTGGATTAGGAATGGGTTTAGGCTCCTGCCGGAGGTTGCTGGCGGATGATGTTTACTTTGAAGATTTTAATCTGCGTCCGATTATCGGCGACGATCAGCCATTTTTTGCCAATCTTGGGATTGCCCAGGTTGAGGAGCTGGTCGAAAAAAAGGAGACTGATACCTTACGCAGGCTGATCGACAGGCTTCAAGCCGATGGATTGATTATTCATGTGAATCCGTTGCAGGAGTTTCTCCAGCCGGAAGGAAATGTTATCCGCCATTCACCGGTTGAGACCATTGAAAGACTTTTGGAACGCATCGATTTTGCATTGATCGTCAAGGAAGTCGGGCAGGGTTTCGGTCCTCAGAGCATCCGCAGTTTGATGAAGTTGCCACTGGCAGCCATCGAATTTGGAGCTTTCGGGGGTACCAATTTCTCCCAAATAGAAAATAGCAGGCAGCCGGATAATCAAAAATCAAAATATCAGCCCTTTGTCAATGTAGGTGTTACTGCCGACGAAATGGTTGAACTGATCAATGAAATGGTTCACAACGGCGATCAATTTGCCTGTAACCAACTGATTATTTCAGGGGGAATCAGAAATTTCCTGGACGGATATTACCTGACGCAAAAATCAATTCTTCCTGCTATTTATGCGCAGGCATCGCTGTTCCTCCAGCACAGTCAGGGAGAATATTCTGAATTACAGCAATTTATCAGCGAACAGATCGAAGGGTTTAAAATGGCATCGAGCTACCTTACCCTAAAAAAAGCCAGATAAAAACAGAGCGCTACAGAAAATGACAATTACGACAGGCTTTTCAAGACTCAACCGTGGACAACGGATCGAATACCTTATCGAACATTCAAAATTGGATGTCGAAAACGGCTATCAGCTGCATGATTTTGATGCATCGGAAGTGGAAAATCAAAAGGTATTTGAAGGTATGGTCGAAAATTACATCGGGAATTTTCCTGTCCCGATGGGTATTGTAGCCAATATGGTGCTGAACGGCGAGTCGCTGGCAATACCTTTTGTGACGGAAGAAAGTTCCGTCATCGCGGCAGCCTCCAAGGCGGCCAAATTCTGGGCTGCCAGAGGCGGGTTCCATGCGGTGGTCTCTTCCGTGACCAAAAAAGGGCAGGTTCACTTTACCTGGAATGGCATACCAGAGCAAATCAGGAAGCTATTTCCTGAAATCCGCAAAAAACTACTCTTTTCCTCCGGTGGTCTGACTCAAAAAATGGAACAAAGAGGAGGTGGAATCAAAGAAATCCAACTGATCGATCTTACACGGGAACTCCATAATTATTATCAGCTGGACGTATCCTTCGAAACGGCTGAGGCGATGGGGGCCAATTTCATCAACAGCTGTCTGGAGTCATTGGCTGCTGTTTTGTCGAACCTTTCCGAATTGAATACAGCGGATAACCATGTAGAGATCATCATGTCTGTCCTCTCCAACTATACCCCCGACTGCAGGGTGAATTGCCATGTGGAATGTCCTGTAGAAGCGCTGACAGGCTGGAGCCAGAATATGACCGGCAGAATATTTGCGACAAAGTTCAGGCAGGCTGTGGATATCGCCAACCTCAACATTCAGAGAGCCGTCACCCACAACAAGGGACTTTTCAATGGAATAGATGCCGTCATGCTTGCCACCGGAAACGACTGGAGAGCCGCCGCCGCATCCGCACATGCCTATGCTTCAAAGGATGGAACTTACAAGGGCCTCACCACCATCCAACTGACCGACAACCAGTTCAGGTATGAGTTGGAACTCCCGCTTGCCCTGGGAACAGTAGGTGGCATCACCCAAATTCATCCGGTCGTCAAAAAATCCATGGCCATCATGAACCATCCGGATGCGCAAAAACTGATGATGATCGCAGCTGCTTCAGGATTGGCAAATAATTTTGCGGCCATCGCATCGCTGATTACTACAGGAATCCAGGATGGTCACATGAGAATGCATCTGGCCAACCTATTGACCCAACTCCATGCGAGTCAGTCAGAACGGGAATTTGCGGTCAGCCATTTCAGTCACAAAACTGTAAGTTATGCTGCAGTCGAAAATTTGATTGGTCAAATCAGGAATGAAATATGACTCAACCCGAAGTAAAAATATTTGAATCGAGGGCCAAATTGATGGTGTCAGGAGAATACCTGGTGCTCAAAGGTGCGCTATCACTTGCCTTGCCGCTGAAATTCGGCCAGAAACTTTCGGTACAGGTCAGGGAAGGAAAATCAATGATCGTTTGGAATTCAATGATTCAGGACAAGCCCTGGTTTACCGCGACCATCCAACTCCCTGATTTCAGTGTCACAGCTACAAATCTGCCGGAAATATCCGAAACGCTACGTCAGATTCTAATGGCTGCCAAAAAACTGAATCCCGATTTTCTGCAATATGATCAGGAATATCTCGTCACGGCGGAATTGGATTTCAATCCGGCATGGGGAATTGGTTCCAGCAGTTCGCTGATCTCCAACATTGCCGACTGGGCCGGGTGCGATCCGTTTATTCTCAATAGCAGGATTTTTAATGGATCAGGGTACGATATTGCCTGCGCAAGATCTACATCACCGATTATTTATCGAACAGAAGAGAATAGGCCCTTCTTCCGACCGGCCTATTTTCAGCCACATTTCCACAGGCATCTTTACTTTGTTTACCTGAACCGGAAACAAGACACCAGAAAAAGCATCGGGGAGACTGATCTTTCAAATGTTTCAACAAGTGACATTGAAACCATCTCCGGATTGACCCTACGCATGGAGGCAACTCCAAATCTGATGGATTTTCAGTCATTAATGGATCTGCATGAGGAGATTACCGGCAAAATCATTCACAAGACACCTGTCAGGCAATTGCTGTTCAATGATTTCCCAGGTTCGATCAAGTCGCTTGGTTCCTGGGGAGGAGATTTTATTCTGGCAGTTTCAGATTTACCCGAAGTATACGTACGAAACTATTTCACTCAAAATAATCTGACCACCATCTTCAATTACAATGAGATCGTTTCCAGGCAGGAATTAGCGGATCACTCCCTGCTGCCATCAGATGATTGGGAGCATAAACGATTGATTCAAAATTTATCATGATGATGAAGGATCAAACAGCCACTGGCACAAACACCCAAAAAGTTGGCTGGAAAGCGCCCTCCAATATTGCCCTGGTCAAATACTGGGGGAAAAGAGCCGGGCAAATTCCTGAAAACGCTTCATTAAGCATGACGTTGGATCAATGCTGCACTACGACTTACCTTTCGTTCAGACCGAAGGAACATGCCGGTCAGGGAATCGACATGGAGTATCTCTTCCATGGGCAAAAGAAGGCGAAATTCAGCGAAAAAACAGTTGGAATTCTAAGCGGATTACTGATTGAATTACCTTTTTTGGCAGACTTTCGACTCGTCTTTGAAAGCGAAAATAATTTCCCCCATTCGGCAGGGATTGCCTCCTCTGCCTCTTCCATGGCTGCAATGGCACTCTGTCTGGTTAGCATGGAAGAGGTTGTCACAAATAGAAAATTTACGGATGAGGATTTTTTCCGAAGGGCATCCACTTTGGCCCGGCATGGTTCCGGTAGCGCATCCCGTTCGGTGTACGGTGGAATTGTAAGCTGGGGAAAAATCGCCTCAGTCAGTCAATCCGCCGACGAATATGCCACACCTTTCCCATTGGAGGAGGAGAGCAGACTGAATCACATGAGGGATATTATCTTGATAGTCAGCTCAGAAGAAAAATCATTCTCCAGCAGCTCCGGTCATGCTTCCATGGCAAATCATCCCTACCGGGAAGGAAGGAAAATTCAGGCGAACACTAATTTAGATCAAATTACCACGGCCATTCAGGAAAATAATTACCTGGCATTGGCGGAGATATCTGAAAACGAAGCGCTTTCGCTTCATGCGTTGCTGCTCTCCTCCTGTCCTGGCATACGCTTACTCCAACCGAATACCCTCCGGATCATTGACGAAATCGTTCGCTTTAGGGAAAGAACAGGCCTCGACCTGTTTTTCACCATTGATGCAGGTCCGAATGTTCACCTGATCTACTTTGAGGATCAGCGTGAAGTTGTCCTTCCTTTTGTTCAGAATACGCTCAGTCGATATTGCGAGAACGGGGCATGGATAGACGACAAAATTGGATCCGGTCCTCAAAATTTAATTCTTGAAAAAGCAAACTGAAATGGATTTTCCAGGTAAAATACTGCTCTTTGGAGAATATGGGATCCTTTTGAATTCGATGGCTCTCTCCGTCCCATTCTACCGCTTTTCGGGACGGTTCAGTTTCGCTGATGATTCAGACAGTTTTTTGTCTGAAAATGTCGCCTTTCCCATAAATGAATTGAAGAGATTGTACAATTTTCTGAAATCCGGGATGGAACAATTCGACTTTCTGAACCTCGAAAATTTCAGGAATGATCTGGAACGCGGATTATTCTTTGAGTCGTCCATTCCTTTCGGATCCGGACTCGGTAGTTCGGGTGCTTTAACCGCAGCGGTATATGCCGGATATGTAATAAATGCAGATGCTTTCGGATTAACTGAAACCAGGGAACATCTGTCCAGGATCGAATCTTGTTTTCACGGGGTTAGTTCCGGCATTGATCCGTTGACTTCCTATCTGAAAAAGCCGGTTCTTTTTGAACCTCCTACCAAAAAGATCAAAACCGCCGATCTTTCCCCTTTTCTGGAGTCCCATACGCTTTTCCTGATTCAAACGCATCACAATGGGAAAACGGGTGAACTGGTCAGCCATTTCCTGGGGAAATGCGATGACCCGGACTATCTGGATCAAATGAACGCTGCCTATATCCCGCTTATTGCGCAGACAATCTGGGCAATAGTTTCCGGAGATGATGCCACCTTTGAATTATTGATGAAAAGATATTCCAGGTTTCAGCTTTCCTTTTTTGAAAAGATGATTCCCGTTACCATGAAAAAACACATGGAATACGGAATCGAGACAGGAGATTTCTACCTCAAACTATGCGGATCGGGAGGAGGAGGATATATGCTGGCCATCACCCGAAACAGCTCGAAGACCCAAAATTATTTTAAGCAAAACCAATTGGATTACATCATCGTAAACCCTATTGAAATACAAACTTCAAACTTTCAATTATTTAATCATTACACCAATATCTAAGATCATGAAACAACAAAACAAAATAGTGGTTTGGCTCAATCAGATCAGAGCCAATTTTTTAATTCTTGCCGTTCTTCTGGTGCTGATCGGCATTGCATTGGCTTACAAATATCTGCCTGCCAATCATTCGATCAGTTGGATTGACATGGCATTGTTGATTTTTGGAACAGTGATGGCGCATGCTTCTGTGAATTTGTTCAACGAATATTCGGATCACCTGACAGGAATAGACAAAAACACCAAAAGAACGCCATTCAGCGGTGGGAGCGGAATGATGAACTCCGGACTGACCAAGCCATCAGAAGTATTGGTTGCTGCGGTTCTGACATTGCTGATCTCGGGGTCGATTGGAATCTATTTTGGAATGACTGCACATTGGAGTGTATTTGCTATTATGCTTATCGGGGCATTCTCCATTGTTTTTTATACCCCGCTACTGACAAAACTGGTGCTCGGAGAATTGTTCTCCGGATTGACCCTCGGAACGATGGTCGTATTGGGCACTTTTATCTCACTTACCGCAACGCCCGGGCAGTCGCTCAATACGTTGATTCCCTTCGAGGTAATCATGGTTTCTATCCCTCCCGGAATTCTAACTGCACTGTTGCTTTTGCTGAATCAGTTCCCTGATTCGGAGGCAGACAGGAAAGGAGGACGGAATCACCTGGTCATCAAGTTTGGGTACAAAAATGCTGCCTTCGTATATGCGGCAGGCGTTGTGGCCACATTTGCCATTATCCTGGTCCTCCCCCTGGCAGGCGTTTCTTCCTTTTGGCTTTATCTTGGGCTTCTTCCATTGCCAATCATCTTCAAGGCAACTTCAACCACCCTGCAATCCTACAACAATGTGGACAAGCTGATTCCTGCGCTGGGGGCCAACATTGCCACAGTCTTACTGACTGATGCATTACTCGCTGCATCCCTGTTTCTTACCCTAATCAAATTCTGATGTCAACTTCCACCCAAAGACTGCCGGTTTGGATGAAGACTCCTCTCCCATCCGGGAAGGAGTATATCTCGTTGAAGAATCTGGCTGCCAGCCAGAAACTCAATACGATCTGCGTAAGTGGAAATTGTCCTAACAAGGCAGAATGCTGGGGAGCCTCCACGGCCAGTTTTATGATTCTGGGTGAAAAATGCACCCGAAACTGCCGCTTTTGCGATGTGAAAAATATGATTCCTGATCCTGTCGACCTGGAAGAACCCTACCGGCTGGCAGAAACAATTCATGCGCTAAAGATCAAACATTGTGTAATTACCTCCGTCACGCGTGACGACCTTGCAGATGGCGGGGCCGCATTTTGGGCCCTGACCATCAAAACCATCAGGGAGCTGAATCCGGGCATCACCATTGAGACATTGATCCCTGATTTTTATGCCAAAGCAGAATTGATCGAAAAAATAGTGGAAGCCGGTCCAGAGGTGATCTCCCACAACATGGAGACTGTGAGGAGGCTCACCCCAAAAGTACGCGACATTGCCCGTTATGATAGAAGTCTCAAAGTAATTGAAATCATCGCAGCTTCAGGTCTTGTTCCGAAATCGGGAATCATGGTGGGTTTGGGTGAGACGGAGGAGGAAGTGTTTGAGACCATGGATGATCTGCTCAGAGCCGGCTGCAGAGTCCTGACAATCGGTCAATATCTTCAGCCATCACCACACCACCTCAGGATTGAGGAGTATGTCAGACCTGAAATATTTATCAAATACCGGGAAGCTGCGCTTGAAAAGGGATTCAAAATGGTAGAAAGCAGTCCGCTTGTTCGTTCCTCCTACCATGCGGAAAGGCACATTCATGCTTAACAAGTATTGATTACCTGCAACAAGTGATTGTTCTTATTAAATGGAAAAGAAATTAGTCAGAACCATTTTTCAACAACACAATTCTCAAAAATGGCATATAAAACCATAATAATTCTTGCGAATGAAAAAATATTTTCACTGTAGGTTACTGGATATCAGAAGCATTACCGAATCTACCTATGTGTTGAGACTTGAAAAAAGGGATTTCGCATTCAAGGCAGGTCAGTATGTTATTGTCAACATTCCGGGGGAAAACAATGCTCGGGAATATTCCATTTACAGTCCGGAAAATGTCCCCTACATTGATCTTCTGATCAAAGAGATCACGGAAGGGGATGTCTCTGTCAAGCTGAAATCTCTCCAAATCGGCACAATATTGGAAATATCCGGCCCCTTCGGTTTTTTTGTATTGAGGGATAACAGGCACAACTTAAACAACCATTTTACCTTTGTGGCAACGGGCACCGGCATCTCCCCTTTCAGAAGCATGATCCTATCCAATCCAGGACTGAACTACGAACTATTTCATGGTGTTTCATACAACTATGAGGCTTATGATGAAACAGATTATCCTGCTGAACGTTATACCCTCTGTACCTCACGGGAGAAGAGTGAAAAATTCTCAGGAAGGGTTACCCTGTGTTTGAAAGAAAAAGGGGTGAGAAAAGATTCGGTGTATTACATTTGTGGCAATTCAGGTATGATCAATGAAGTGTCAGATTATCTCGAACAAAACGGAATTCCTCCCGAAAACATTCGGACTGAAATATTTTTTTAACCCGATTAAGTTAAAAGAACATTAAAATGTCGTAGATGCTGATTCCCATTTTTTGAGGATTCTGCCAATTGTGTCGCGCAAAGCTCGCAAAGCCCGCAAAGAAAAAATACGACATTATTATTTGTTCATTACTTATTTAAACTGTCAAACATGTATTCAAAATATGAGCCAAGGGAATGCGCCCGTTGCCGCAAGGTGCATATTTGCACACTGACCGTCCATTGCTCTTGCATGGAAGCAGAGATCACAGAGGCGACCTTTGATCAAATCTCGGGTCATTACGACGATTGCCTTTGTTCGGATTGTCTGAAAGAGTTGAATGCCATATAACGTGAATTAGGAAAGGCCATTGAAATCTACTATTTCCAAGGGTCAAGCCTTCATCGTTATTTTTTCAGGAAAATTTGAGTAAAGTACCAGGATCCGGAATTGTTCTGAACTGCAGAAATACCTGTGAGGGTGAAATCGCCTTCAATATTTGCTTTATGCCCTGAACTGCTCAGCCAGCCATCCACAACAGACTGTGCAGTCGTAAAGCCATATGCGACATTTTCACCGGCTGAACCTCCGCCAATCTCAGCCTTGATTCTGGCTATTCTGTCAGCAAACCCATCATGCGAGACTCCGACAGTTCCGTTTGCCATATTTGTAGAGTGAAGTTTTGCCTCGTTCCAGATTGTCTGATTCATGGTCAGTTCAACTTTACCAATAGATATCCGATGCAGATTAATCAATTGCAAAATTTCCTGATCCATTGAAGAATAGATTTCAGTCTCCTGATTCTTGCTACATGAGACCATCAGGATAAAGGAAGCCAGTAAAATTATTCCTGGGAGAAAACCTGCCGGCTGGAAATGTTTTCTGTCCATGATCAATGAAAGATTGATGAAACCATAGGAATGACTCACTAAATTACACAATTTCGGGTAATTTCAACTAATCAGAAACGACTTTTTAAAAAATAATCCCGTCAGTGACTGATGAAGTTTTGTTGGATCGAATCAACTTTTACCGATAATTCAGCGTCCATTCTGAACCAAACCGATCATTTCACTGTAACCCGTGTATTCGCAAAAATTTTCGAGATAAGCATCTCCTTCCATCCCTCCCAAAGTCCGGATCCTGTTCCAGTCCCTGCAAGCCCCTGCCTTGTCGCCCAACTGGTATTTACACATTCCCCTGGTGACAAGCAGACATTTGTCATTGGGGACATAGCGAACAGCCCTGTCATAAAAATACAAGGCATTTTTGTTGTTCTTCCTGTTGAAAAACTGCTTGTTGCCCAAAACAAGAAAATCTTGCGCTTCGCGAAAAAATTTATCGGTGGGATTCAATTCTCCGGGAGTAAATAAAATAGAAACTTCTCTTACTTTGGCAACGGGTTTACCGTTCTCAAAAGCCGGGCGCCACATGCCACTGGTGGACATCAGGACCCGTTCCACTTCCCTGTCAATGTCGGGAGAGACACTATTGATTATTGTCAGATCTGTTACCTCACCCTTTGAGGAGACAAGGAATTGAACAACCTCGGTTCCTTCCTGATTCCACTGCAATGAATTTTCAGGATAATCAAGATGGCTTAACAGGTAATCGCTTAGGTAGCCATGCCCTTCATTCTGGAAACTGACACTAAATTCAGGCGCAGTAATAATTGATACTGGCAGTTCTCTTTTGACATCCTGTCCGAATGAAATGATTGTGCTGACCAACAAGACCAGCATCGACAAAATTATTGCTTTCATGATTTCAGGTATTTAAAATGATTACTATTCCTGGATATATACTATGCCAGGCCACTTCATCCCAAACCTATTTTTAACTACAAATTTCAGAAAATAAGAGGGTGATTGCATATTAATATAAATACAAATCCTTTCGATTTTCAGATTCAAACTTTTGATTTTCGAAGCGCAATTTCAATTTTCGATAAGGGTGCCTGATGGCAATAAAACCAATCAAACCAATCAACCAATTTCAATTTATACCTCTTCATTTGAGCCTTACCACAGGGCAAGTCTGCGGGAATGATAATCCCATTTTCCTAACAGCCCTTAGAGGCTCAGTCATGAATCTCCCGCTTCATTCATTCCTTTTCACCTGTTGTTTTGGGTCTGTCACTGATGACCCAAAATCACTCCTTTCGCGGTTGGTTCAATTTCGACGGGAATAAGATCCGACTGATTTTACAAGGCTAATTGGAGAAGCCTTTAATTAATAAAAAATAGACTTTTAACATAATTATAATTTATTTGTATTCATATCATGTTGCATTTCATTTTTTTGCACTCATGTTTAATTATATACTGATCATATATATCATTCGACTATCGCCGCATTTCTTGATCAGGATCAAGAAATTTTTATTTTATTCTTACTATTATTGGCATCACGAAGACAGTTTTACGAATAACTCAATTGTGCGATTCTCTTTCAGTCACGTTCAGTTCAGGTTATGATCTCTGTATTGGGATTTACTTTCTGAATAAATTCAGGTTCAGAACCAAAGAAAACCCATTGAGAACAAAGTACCTCTGTGCATGTATTTACGCCAACCGGAAATGATGAAATCAACTTTGTTTTTGACGTTCGTGCCTCTTTCAACCACTTTATGGATTGGCTGTAGGAAAACCCAGGACATCCTTGAGGATTACTCAGCCATCTACCGAGTTACCGACATCTGGGTTGAGCACAGTACATCACAGATAAAATCAACACTTTCGTCGCACAAAGAAAAATCAACGATAGAAGACAGCCTACTGTTATTCAATATTTTTTCCTACTACAATGGCGGATACACCTTCGAAGCCATTTACATCGAAAACATCCTTACTATACCGATGCAAGCCATTTTCCAATCGAGTTCAATCTGTGGTGCCGGCACTCTGTCGTGTATTACTTTCTCCCTGTCCTATACTGATAGCTTGAGTGGAATTTCGACCACCATTCAAGCATTTGCAGTGAAGCAATAACCCGAATCCAACCATCTTCCTGCTGCCAGGGTCACATCAGCCCAGCCTTACTGAACATCAAGTACTACCCGGCATGGTCTGAGCAGACTGGCCAAAACCGGATGCTTGCAGGTATCTTCCCCTATATAGGCCGACTTTCAGGGTTTTGTATTATCTTCAGCCAACTTATCTGAAACTGGTGGATTATGACAAAAAAATTATTTCTTTTTCTGAGCTTATTGCTGGCAGTTGCTACCACAGTTACCTCGCAAACACCTGCAAAAAAACCGCTGACCAACTCTGATTACGATGCATGGAAAGAACTGGCCAAACCGGCAATTTCAGCCAACGGACAATGGGTGTCCTATGAAGTAAATCCCCAGAAGGGAGACGGTTTTCTCCACCTCATGAATCTACAGACAGGAAAGCACGACTCTCTTCCACGCGGACTGGAGACGACCTTCAGCAGCAGTTCCGATCTGGTGGCATTTAAGATTAAACAGCCTGAAGCAATCCTGCACAAGCTCAAACTGGCGAAAACCAAAAAAGAAGAATTGCCCAAAGATTCACTGGGTATCAGGATGCTGCCAAACGGGTCCGTAGTGAAAATTCCATGGCTCAAATCATTCCAGATTCCGAAGGAGGGAGGGTCGTGGATCGCTTACCTGCAAGATAAACCAAAAGATGCCTCAAAACCGAAAGGCGAGATAAAAGACACCGCTCAATTAAAGTCAGCAAAGGATACGGCCCAACTAAAAGCCCTTCAGGAACCCAGGAAAGAGAAGGAAAAGAAACCAAAAAAAGGAGCCTTCAATGAAACGGAGGTAGCCCTGCTGACCCTATCCAATCCGGCAACAGGAGCCAAATTTATTTATGAGAATGTGACTGAATTCGCTTTTTCGAAGAATGGTGTATTGTGTGCATTCATCACCCTGAAAAAAGATTCTGTAGATAGCTCTTCCGTGCACATCTTCGACACACGGACCCTTCAGGAAAAAAAATTGGCTGAAGGAAACGGTCTCGCCAAAAAAATACTACCGGATGATGCAGGCAGGCAGGTAGCCTATCTTTTCACAAAGGATACGGCCAAAGTAAAACGTTATAGTTTGAATCTATGGATTGAGAAACTGGGTGAAACTAAAATGATCGCCGATACCTCAACCACCGGAATACTCAAAAACTGGGAAGTCAGCGAAAACGGGAAACTCAGTTTCTCCGATGACGGGAGCAAACTTTATTTCGGAACCGCCCCAAAGATCATTCCCCAGCCAAAAGACACGCTACTGGAAGAGGAGAAAACGAAACTGGATGTCTGGAACTGGCAGGATGGCAGACTGCAGTCACAGCAGATCAAGGAACTTGACAGTGATTTAAAACAGAGCTACCAGGCTGTTTGCCGAATCCCTGACCAGAAAATAATCCAACTTGCCGACACACTGATTACCCGGATTAAAACGATCCGTAAAGGCAATGCTGAAATGGCAATCGGATATTCCTCCAAACCCTATGAGATACTTTCCTCCTGGGAGGAAGCCAGCTACCGCGATGTTTGGCTGATTGATGTGAAGACGGGTGCCAAAAAACTGATGTTCAAGAAAAGATCTTTCCCGGGAGACATTTCACCTGACGGGAAATACCTCTATTGGTATGAAGGAATTGAAAAAGCCTGGTACTGCATGGATCTGATCAAGTTCCAGACAAAGGTTCTCACCTCGTCAGTCCCGGTTGCTTTTTTCAATGAAAAACAGGACACCCCCTCCACCCCGGGACCTTACGGCCTAGCCGGCTGGACCAAAGACGATGAGTCCATTCTGATATACGATCAATACGACATCTGGCAGTTTGATCCGAAAGGAATCAAAACGCCATTGAACCTGACTCTCACAGGTCGCGCGGAGAAAACATCCTACCGCTGGGTCAACCTCGATCCGGAGGCTTTGTACATCAACCCGGCAGAGCCGCTACTGCTTAAATCCACCGAAGAAGAGAGCTGTCGGCAGGGTTTCTCATCGCTGAAACTGAATATGCCGGGATCCTTGGTCAGTTTGGTGAAAACGGAGAACGATTACACCAATCCCATCAAGGCTAAAAATGCGAATCAGCTGGTCTGGCAAAAATCATCCTATACGGTTTACCCCGATTTGTGGAACAGCACATCAGATTTCAGGGATGCCAAAAAACTTTCCAATGCCAATCCACAGCAGAATAGCTTTTGTTGGGGAACGGTCGAGCAGATCAAATGGACTACCCTTGAAGGGAAGGTAATGAAAGGGCTGCTTTACAAACCGGAGAACTTTGATCCGGCCAAAAAATATCCGATGATCGTCTATTATTATGAGCGCTATTCGGATAAACTCTTCTCCCATTATGTTCCGTCACCCTCAAGATCAACCGTAAATTTTTCGTGGTACAACAGCAACGGCTATTTCGTTTTCGTGCCGGATATTACCTATACCACAGGTCATCCTGGAAAGGACGCCTACAATTCCATCATGAGCGGAACACTCGAATTATTGAAACGGCCATATATCGATGCCGCGAACCTGGGATTGCAGGGACAAAGCTGGGGCGGATACCAAACCGCATTCATGGTTACCCAGACCGGAATGTTCAAAGCGGCCATGGCAGGAGCTCCTGTGAGCAATATGACATCGGCCTATGGTGGAATCCGCTGGGAAAGCGGGGTGGTTCGCGAGTTCCAGTACGAGCATGGCCAGAGCCGGATCGGCGGAACTTTGTGGGAAAAACGCGAGTTGTTTATCGAAAATTCACCCATCTTCTTTGTCGACAGGATTACCACCCCCTTGCTGATCATGAGCAACGATACCGATGGCGCCGTTCCATGGTACCAGGGGATCGAGCTTTTTACAGCCATGCGCCGTTTGGGAAAACCTGCCTGGCTGTTGAGCTACAACGGAGAGGAACACAACCTGACCAAACGTCCCAACCGGCAGGATTTATCCATCCGGATGAGCCAGTTTTTCGAACATTTTCTCAAGGGAGGTCCCGAGCCAAAATGGATGAAGGATGGAATTCCTGCTATTTTAAAGGGAAAAGATTCAGGATACCAGGAATAAACCAGGGCAAATATCACCTTGGGCAGGTCATTCAGTTCATCATTTTTTTCCTAACTGAAAATTTGGAAATGGTAAAAATTTTGACTAATCTTTGTATGAAATATGAAGGACGAATAAAGTAATGTCCTGCACCTAAACCACTGCTTTTATACCTCTCCCTTGCACCTTTTAAAAAGGCGATTCATGTTTTGATCTGTTTCAGATAACCTATCGAAAGTCCTTTCATTAAAGAGACTGGCTGGTAATAAGGGCAAGAATCATGAAAAGTGTAAGATCTCCTTGTTCTGGGTGAGTATTCACCTGATGTCGGGCCACGACTTATACCTTACACCGAAATTTCTCTAAGGTTGAACCTAACAACCGCAGAGTCGGGGATAACAATTCAGAAATTTTTTGTGCCGTAACTTCATACTAAAAATGAAGCGCGATGAAATTGTATGCTGCGTTGAAGGGAAAATTACCAACGATTGAACCTCTCCCGGAATTTTTCACATCTGACTTATAATCCGGACTTAACCTCTTGCCCAATAGTATTTTGAAATTTTCCTGGAGGAAAAAAACCGTTTGTACAGCCAGCTTTTCATCCTGAAATACCATTCCAGTATTATCACAAAAAATAACTATCATGAAATCACTAACCCAAATGACAATGATTCTTCATCCTGAAATTTCAGGATGGCTACTGACTTATCTGATGTTCGATACAATTTATCCATTCAAATTACAAGTTATTCACAAATGACACCCTCATGCACAATCGTTCACAAAATAGCATGTAAATTATCCTGAGGGTTCCAT
>JBAXUL010000007.1:0-72779 GCA_037129695.1 Prolixibacteraceae bacterium | reverse complement strand
TGCACACATCATCGGTGTGAGGGTCAGGGATACAAAAGCTGAAATCAAAACTGAACCCGCTACCGTTACTGCAAATTCTCTGAAAAGCCGACCTGTGATTCCACTCAGGAACATGATAGGTAAAAATACGGCTGCCAGGGTAATCGTGGTCGAAATAATGGCAAATATGATTTCTTCTGATCCTTTGTGACCTGCCACCATTGGTTTTTCACCCTGTTCAATCTTTTTATAGATATTTTCGAGCACAACTATGGCATCATCCACCACCAGTCCGGTAGCCAAAACGATTCCAAGCAATGTCAGCAGGTTAATTGTAAATCCTGAAAAATACATGATCGCAAAGGTCCCGATCAAAGAAATGGGAATGGCCAACACCGGAATCATAGTCGTTCTCCACTGCCTTAAGAAGACAAAAATAACGAGAACCACCAGGGCAAAAGAGAAGAAGATGGTCTCTTCCACCTCTTTGATTCCCTTACGGATGTTCACTGTAATATCTGATAGAACCGACAGTTTCAGATCTTTAGGAATCTCCATCTTTAACCGTTCGACCCGCTTGTAGAATTCATCGGCAATGGCGATATGATTGGATCCCGGCTGCGGTTGTATAGCAAGAGCGATCATCTGAACACTGCCATTTCCCCGGAAACTGCTTTTTAGTGATTCGGAAGAAAGTACAGCCCTTCCAATGTCCTTCAATCGGATCAGTACACCATTCTGTTCTTTGATCAATAGATTGTTAAACTCATCCTCTGTGGACAGGCGTCCAAGTGTACGGATTGTCAATTCCCTTTCATATCCTTCGATTCGTCCGGAAGGCAATTCAACATTTTCACGCTGGAGCGCGGTTCTAATGTCTGTGGGGGAAATCTGGAATGCGGTAAGCCGGGCCGGATCAAGTTCGAGCCGCATGGCATATTTTTTCTCTCCGTAGATACGGATATCACTGACGCCCGGAATGGTCTGCAACCGTTCCTTGAAAACATTGATCCCGTAATCTGTCAGTTCAAGGAGGCTCCTGGTATCGCTCTGAATGGCAAGGGTAAGAATCGCATCCGCATCGGCATCCGTTTTCACGACAACCGGCGGATCACAGTCTTGCGGCAAGCGGCCAAGTACGCGGGAAACCCTGTCGCGTACATCGTTCGCGGCAGCTTCCATATCCGCGTCAATGTTGAACTCGACGGTGATGCGGCTATTTCCGTCACTGCTGGATGAATTTAAAGTTCGGATTCCCGCAATACCGTTGATTGACTCTTCAAGCGGCTGGGTAATCTGAGTTGCAATGACATCAGCATTTGCACCTGTATATGAGGTAGATACAGTTACAATGGGTGGGTCAACACTTGGAAATTCGCGCAAACCAAGCATTTCAAAGCCCACAAAACCAAAGAGCAGCAGCATGATGGACAATACAGATGCAAGTACCGGTCGTTTGATGCTTATCGAAGCAATATTCATGTCGTTAGTTTCAAAATTGGTTACCGGTTCTGATTTTTCAGCCTTACTGCCATTCCTTCCTTGATCTGTAAAAGTCCTGAAGTAACCAGCGTATCGCCTTGAGCTAATCCATCTGTTACTTCCACTTCACGTTCATTTCGGTACCCAGTCTTGATATCGACAGCTTTGGCTTTCCCTTTTTTAATGAGATAGACTTGTTCACCTTCCATCAACGGAACTGTCGATCTAGCAGGAATCATAATACATTCCTTATCAGGAAAGAGTTTGATGCTGATCTTGGTGAAAGATCCGGGAAACAACAATCTTTTGGGATTAGGGCATAATGCACGCACCCTGATAGACCTCGTTGAAGCATCAATTTTGGATTCCAGCGCATATATTTTACCGATGAAATGATCATCTCTCCCATCAATGGTAAAGTCAATCTCCTTGCCAATTGTAAGGTTGGTGATGAATTTTTCGGGAATGGAAAAATCAACCTTCACAGGATCTACCTGTTGAAGAGAGGTGATAATCGTCTGGTTGGAAACAAATGCCCCTTCGCTGACCATTCTTAATCCTACCACCCCGGAGAAAGGTGCATGAAGTTCTGTTTTGGAAATTTGCGCCTTGATCAGGTCCTGGGAAGCTTTTAATGTATTGAAAGCATTCTCGGATATGTCCAGTTCTTCCTTGCTGATCCCCTTGAACTGATATAATTCCTTCTTTCTATCCAGCTCCTTTTGAGCCAGCTCCAACTGCAACTTGTTGGATTTCAAATTAGCTTGCAGGTCACTGTCAAACATTTTCACCAGCATGGTACCTTTTGTAACCAGACTTCCTTCCTTGAAATAGATTCCGGTAACCTTGGCCGATATTTCAGGCCTTATGTCAGCCTCTTCATTCGCCATCAGTGTTCCAGTATAGGAATAAGAGAGATCTAGTTTGACAAGTTTCAGTGCCACTCCATCCACTGCCAAAATCTGCCTTCCCTCGGCGGGAGCAATTGCTTTCTTACCTGAGTTCTGGCAGGAGGATAAAAAAGCAACAATCAGGACAAACAACAAGAAAGCCCGATAAACGATGCGCATATTTTAAAATTTTGTGTTGATTAGTTCAATGCCAGGGTCCTAAAAAACCCAATTATTTCACCAGCGCGTAATAACAACGCTGTGGAGAATCTACTTTCCCTTCGGCTACAAGTTTTTTAATTTGTTTGTCTACCTCTTTTTTGTCTACTCCTGAGGCATCGGCTATTTCACCACCCTTCATTGGTTTACCTGATAGTTCCAAAGCCTTGATAATTGCGTCTTTTGATTCCATAATCGTTTTATATTATAGTTTAGAAACCCTGCTTAACAAAAAATGATCAGCCAGCACCAGCGCAGCCATCGCTTCCACGATAGGCACTGCACGCGGCAGTACACAAGGATCATGTCTTCCCTGCACATTGACAACTGCTTCTTTGCCATTCACATCAACGGTATTCTGAGCTTTCAGCAAAGTTGCGATTGGTTTGAAAGCCACTTTCCAGTAAATATCTTCTCCGTTCGAAATACCTCCCTGCACTCCACCGGAATGGTTGGTTAATGTTTTAATACCATCCCCCGCAGGGATAAAAATATCGTTGTGCGCTGAACCCGTCAATTTCGTTCCTTCAAAGCCGGAACCATATTCAAATCCTTTTACCGCATTGATCCCAAGCATGGCGAAACCAAGATCTGCATGAAGCTTGTTAAATACTGGCTCACCCCATCCTGCCGGCACCCCGGTAATTACACCGGTGATGACTCCACCTACCGTATCGTGATCTCTCCCGGCTTGTTCGATCCGCTGAATCATCCTTTCGGCTGTTTCAGGATCCGGACATCTCACGATGGTACGCTCAGTGAGAGTGAGGTCCAGATCTTGGTATGATTTTTTCAACTCGATCTCTCCTACCCTGGATACGAACGCCTGAATCGTGATTCCCAAACCGGCAAGCATTTGTTTGGCCAGCGAACCCGCCACAACTCTGGCAATGGTTTCCCTGGCAGATGAACGTCCCCCTCCCCGGTAATCCCTGACCCCGTATTTCTGGTCGTAGGTGAAATCTGCATGCGAAGGACGGTACAGATCCTTGAGATTGGAATAATCGCCCGAATGTTGATCCTTGTTCTTGATCATGAAACCTATGGGCGTTCCGGTGGTAACACCGTCAAAAATACCGGAGAGAATCTCTACGCGATCTGATTCCTGACGTGATGTAGTAATATGTGACTGACCCGGCTTTCTCCTGTCCAGATCTGCCTGAATAAGTTCAATGTCAATTTTAAGACCGGCCGGACAGCCATCAATCACTCCACCAATGGCAACACCATGAGACTCACCAAATGAGGTAAGTCTGAATATTTTTCCAAAACTGTTCAAGTTGATAGTATTTAATTCGGGCTAAAATTATTCAACTTTTTTCGTTTTATCCCTATTGGATTGCGATTGTGGGCTAAGGTTTAATCGAAAAAATAAAAAAACCCGGACGAAATCGCCCGGGCCTCTGTTTTTTATGCTTTTGAACCACAAATTCTGACCGATGAGGTCAACTTATTAACCCTTCAACTCTCAAAAGTCCGAAAATGTGTTACCATGTCAATTCATTAATTGCAACCACAGCCGCTACCGCAACCTGATCCTTCTTCCTTATCGCCGCAGCCACCATCGCCACAATCGCCACTTCCGCATCCGCCTCCGCTTCCGCATCCGCAACCTCCTGCGCTGTAGGCAGCACTCAGTTCTTCTTCAGTCGCCTGACGTACTTCAACAATTGTTCCTGAGAAATGAAGATCCTCCCCTGCCAATGGGTGGTTAAAATCCATGGTCACAGTCTCACCTTCAACCGACACGACGATACCATCCATGCGCTGACCGTGGGCAGACATCATTGGAATGCTGTTTCCGGGTGTGAGCAGCGTATCATCCACTTTACCTTCCACCTTGAAAATATCTAGTGGCAATTCAACCACAGCCTCTTCATTAATATCACCATATCCGCTTGCAGCAGGAATTGAAATCTCAAAATTTTCGCCTGATTTTTTTCCAATCAGTTGTTCTTCGAAAGCAGGGATCATCAATCCTGCACCATGAAGAAACATCAGCGGATTTGCCTCAGTAGCCGATTCAAATATCTCACCTTCTTTACCATCCAACCTCAAATCGTAGGTTAGTGTAACCATACTATCTTTTGAAACTGTACTCATTACCTGTTTTTTTAAAATTTAATGTGCAAAGAAACATCATATTTCTTTAGCGACATAATTTGTTACGATAATTTGAAGAAAAAGTTAGTAACACTTGTTCAATTAATTCAGGGTAAACTGATAAACAATGGATTAACACTTCAAAATACACCTAAAATGTAATCATTCACCTATTAGCCTGTCAATAATAGGCGACAGACCTTTGCTGCTGAATTCAACGAAACGGGCTTCAATTGTTGGCTATTTATAAAACTACCTGATCATCCACATATTTAATGTTATCCAGACAGACATAAGTCGGAGTATTGATGCCAAACATCCCTTTGTCGGAAGAGGAAAAAGTAAAAGTGAGCTGATGTACTTTACCCAGTGACGACAGGTCGAAGTTGGTCCATTTGCTTAGGATGTAGTCTTTGGAAGCATCTGTGAAACGAAAATCTGCCAGATAGACATCGAGACTGCTTACTTTAGTTCCGCTGTTGTTGTAACCATTGATGGTAACCATGAACCAGTCGGAATCGGCGCCTGTACTACCCCCAAATTTCTTGGAGTAGCTATCCCCATTTTTCATGGATAGACCGGCATAGGAATTGTTGCAAAGATCCATGGACTGAATGACATGCTCCACACCGGCAGCAAATGAAACAAATACATCCTTGTCAAATGCCGGATAGAAAACGGCAAATTTATTTTTGAGGTTGGTCGGATCGAATACACTGAATTCATTGGTGAAACCGGCGGTGGCTACATCATTCTTCTGGGAACAGGCAAATCCTGCCCAGGTATTCCAGGATGCAGTGAACTGATTTTCGAACTTCATTGCACCAGCGATGAATGATCCTGATCCATCGGAACCATTCCAGTAGCCGGATTGGGGAACATTCATGGATTCAAAATCAATAGTCGAAACAGGGTGTCCGCTATCGCCTTTCTGGCAGGATGAAAGCAAGCATCCGCCAAAAAACAATACAGAGAATAATAACAATGAGCTTCTCATGGTTTAATTTGTCTGATTAAATAAAAATAAACTAACTGAAAAAATTTGCACAATAATTTTTGCCGTTCTTCCCGAAAGCAAAAACAAAGCTGAAATTGGCAGGTCTTCTGGCTCGCCCGGTATTCTGCGCCTTCCCATCCCGACTTGTCCGGACAGTGGCATTGATTCAGAAACCTTTTTGAGTGGGCATACAGCTGCGGGTACAGCTCCGGAATTTCACCGGATTCCCTTTTTGATTCACCCCTTCGGAAATGAAGAGGATGAAACCTAATTTCATTGCAAAACTAAAATTTTTGAAGATACAAACGCCCAATCCGCAAGATGATTATTCAGAAATTTATCAACACAAGATTGTGAACAGGCAAAAAATCGTTGTCTTTTTTGTACTTTTAAGGCATTACAAAGCACCCCATTTATGTCGCCCGAAGAAGTCGAAAAAAGGATCAAAAAGTTGCGCAAGGAAATTGAGCAGCATAATTTTAACTATTACAATCTCAATCAGCCATCCATATCCGATTTTGAATTTGATATGATGGTGGAAGATTTGCTCGCGCTGGAAAAAAAATTTCCGCAGTTTTTTGACCCCAATTCACCCACACAACGCGTTGGCAGCGATATTTCAAAGGAATTCCAACAGGTTTCCCATCAATATCCAATGCTTTCCTTGTCCAATAGTTACTCCGATCAGGAGGTGACTGAATTTATCCAAAGGGTGGAGAAATTCTCCGGAGAGACTCCGGATTATGTTTGTGAACTCAAGCTAGACGGCACTTCCATCAGCCTAACCTACCGGGATGGTGAACTCTTTCGTGCAGTTACCCGTGGCGACGGCGAAAAAGGGGATGATGTAACTGCCAACGTAAGGACCATACGCTCCATCCCACTGAAACTTCATGGTAATTATCCGCTGAACTTTGAAATCAGGGGAGAGATCGTGATGCCTTTCTCCGTGTTTGATGCATTGAATAAGGAGCGAATGGAATTGGGTGAACCACTTTTCGCCAATCCAAGGAATGCCGCATCAGGTACCCTGAAAATGCAAAATTCGTCTGTCGTAGCTTCCAGGAAACTCGACGCCTATTTTTACTACGTTCTTGGCGACAACCTGCCTGAAGATGGACATTATGAACTGCTGCAACTGGCCAAAGGATGGGGTTTTCAAATCTCACCCCATGCTCAAAAATGTCCGGGAGGCAGCGAAGTACTCCACTTCTTGTCCGTTTGGGACAAGAAAAGGGAATCCCTGCCCTTTGCCACCGACGGTGTGGTCATCAAGGTGAATTCAAAAAGAGTTCAGGAGGAAATTGGATATACCGCCAAAAGTCCGAGGTGGGCCATCGCCTACAAATTCAAGGCTGAAAGAGTATCGACGCGTCTGCTTAGCGTCACGTTTCAGGTAGGCAGAACAGGTGCTGTGACACCGGTTGCGAATCTCGAGCCGGTCCAGCTTGGGGGTACAGTGGTCAAAAGAGCTTCGTTGCACAATGCTGATATTATTCAGGGACTCGATCTTCATTCCAACGATCTGGTATTCGTTGAAAAGGGTGGGGAAATCATCCCCAAGATAGTGGGTGTAGACATTTCTCAAAGGGATCCTTTTGGATCAGCCATTCAATTTATCGAACATTGTCCGGAATGTAGTTCCGTTTTGGTGCGTGAAGAAGGTGAAGCAGCATTTTACTGCCCCAATGAGGATGAGTGTCCACCGCTGATCAAAGGCAAGATCGAACATTTTATTGGCAGGAAGGCGATGGATATCGACGGTTTGGGCAGTGAAACCATCGACCTCCTGTTTCAGCAGGGACTGATCAGAAATGTGGCTGACCTCTATGACCTTAGGAAAGAACAATTTGTTTCACTGGAACGAATGGGAGAAAAATCTGCAGACAGAATTCTGGATGGTCTGAAAAATTCGGCTGCAGTTCCATTCGAACGGGTTCTCTTTGCTTTGGGAATCAGGTACGTCGGAGAAACAGTAGCCAAAAAACTTGCCAAAGAGCTGAAAAACATTGATTTACTTATAAATTCGGATATCGCAGTACTCATGGCAGTCGATGAGATTGGAGTTAAAATTGCCGAAAGCATCGTTGCATGGTTTTCAAAACAACAGCATCTCGAACTGATTGAGCGGCTTAAAAATCATCAATTATGTTTCGAAGCGGATACTACAATTAAGGAAGGATCATCAGAGAAACTCAAGGGTTTGTCCTTCGTCGTTTCCGGAACTTTCAATCTTTTTTCACGTGACGAATTGAAAGCAGACATCGAATTACATGGAGGGAAAAATGCAACCTCAATTTCCTCAAAAACAAGCTATCTAATTGCAGGAGAAAACATTGGACCCTCCAAACTGGAAAAGGCAACTCTGCTCAAAATACCCATTATCACAGAGGATGAGTACCGTCTACTTACAGATTGAAAGTAACCGTGAACCGGTTATTGCGTAAAACAGGTTAGTTTATAATCATGAATACATAAATTTGCAGCATGTTTATCAAATGGATCCATTCATACATTAAAAACAGGTTGTTTCAGGCTTACCGGAAACAGCACAGGGAGGTGAACATCGTGAATCTCAAGAGTGCGAAGTCTGTTGGTATTCTTTGGAATCCATCAGATGACGAGAGCATTGAAACCTACGAGACGCTTCGAAAAACGTTGAATGAAAAAGGGATCAAATCTTTCGGAATGGCTTTCATCAGCACCAGACGGGGAAAAGAAACCCTGACGACGGTCTCCAATTCCTGGATAACCGACAGAAGTGATGTAACCTTCTTCGGAAAACCGAAGAGTGGCGACGGAATCCATTTCCTGCAGGAAGAGTTTGATATTCTGATTGACTTGTCCCTTACAAAAAGTATCGCGATGCAGTATATTCTGATACATTCGGCTGCTAAATTCAAGGTAGGCTGGATGGCTGACGATCCAAATTTATATGACCTGGAGATTGACGTAAAGGCCAATCCACAGTGCAGGTTTTTGATGGAGCAAATCGTTTTTTATCTTGAAAAATTGAACGAGAACAACTAATTACATGCAGAAAACTTTTCATGGCGCCGGTGTGGCGCTCATCACTCCTTTCGGATCCGATCTGAAAATAGATTTTGAAAGTCTGGGCCGGATTGTAGATAACCAGATAGAAAATAAAATGGATTTCCTGGTGGTACTCGGTACCACCGGCGAACCGGCGACCTTGTCCAGCATCGAGAAACAATCTTTGATTGACTTTGTCACTGAACATGCCGGCCAAAGAATTCCGGTCATGGTAGGAGTCGGCGGAAACGATACGGCTGAGGTAATTGAAAAACTGAATACCTTCAATCTTAGCAGGGCAGACGGAATTCTTTCTGTTGTTCCTTATTACACAAGGCCTTCCCAGGAGGGTATCTACAGACATTTCATGGCGATTGCAGCAGCTACTTCCCTACCGGTGATGGTTTACAATGTACCTTCCCGCACAGGAACAAGCATGAGCGCTGAAACAACTCTCAGGCTGGCACACGATGCCAAAAACATCATCGGCATTAAGGAGGCATCCGGCAATTTTGGTGAAATCATCAAGATTCTGAAGGGCAAACCCGATCATTTCAGCGTAATCACCGGCGACGACACCCTGGTTGTGCCTACCACCTCCCTGGGTGGCGAAGGAGTCATCTCCGTCATTGCCAACCTGGCCCCCAAAATGGTTTCCGCAATGACGCACTATGCATTGAATGGTGATTACAACAATGCTGCCTCCATCCAACTGGAAATGCAACCTTTGATTGAGGATCTGTTCGCTGAAGGAAACCCTTCGGGGGTAAAGGCTGCCATGCATTCGGTTGGTATGGTCGATAACGAGGTAAGACTACCATTGGTGCCGGTAAGTGAGAAGCTTTATCAGGCAATTGCTGAAAAAACCAATCAATTATTCTGATCCGCATACATGCATTATTTCAACTCCTCGAAGTAGTTAAAATGGCGAACCCCATACAGTTGAGTAATTGTATGGGGTTCGTCTCCTATAACTGGTCAATCACTTTCCTGCCTGAGGATGGTAATATTTCAGTGCTTCCGGCAATTTTTCAGAAATTCTTTTGATCCTGTTTTCATCCAGTGGATGGGTGCTCAAAAACTCCGGTGTTTTCGAGGTGTTGTTCTGGGCCATGGCTTTCCAAAAATCGATACTTTGGTTTGGATCATAACCGGCCATCGCCATGAAATTCAATCCCATTTCATCCGCTTCGTATTCGTGCGTTCTGGAAAACGGAAGCATGACGCCTAACTGGGATCCTACGCCAAAAGCAGCCATGGCCAACTGCTGTGTCTGTTGCGGTTTTTCGGAAAGCGCAACGGACAGGGCTGCTCCGGCACCCTGAGCCACGAGCTGTTCGCTCATTCTTTCGCTGCCATGGCGGGCCACGGCATGCGCAATTTCGTGGCTCATCACAGTAGCCAACTGCGCGTCATTCTTTATCAGTGGAAGGATTCCGGTATAAACCACCACCTTTCCTCCCGGCATACACCAGGCATTCACGCTTTTGTCCTCAATCAGGTTGAATTCCCATTTGTAGCCTTCCAGGTAGGAGGAGAAACCCTTCTCTTTTAGGTATTGTTCGACCGCGACTGCAATCCTGTTTCCAACTCTGCGCATACGTTCTGTTTCGGCTTTGTTGGTGGATATTTTATTCGATTTGAGAAACTGGTCGTACTGGCTCAGACTCATGGTCATCACTTCAGATTCATTGACCAGGCTCAGCTGTCTGCGTCCCGTCAGCGGAACCGTCGCACAGGAGGCTAGAAACAAAAGGGATACCAAAATGATTTTGTGGATCGGAGATGCAGAAATAGAGCCCATCCTATTGGTAAATTTGATGTTGGTTCGACAATAAGGTGTTGTAAAGCAGCGACGCGATGGTCATGGGTCCTACCCCACCGGGTACTGGTGTGATGAAGGAACATTTCGGAGCCACCTCGTCAAATTTGACATCACCTTTCAGTTTGAATCCGGATTTGGTCTGATCGGATGGAACGCGCGTCGTCCCTACATCAATAACCACCGCTCCCTCCTTCACCATGTCACCGGACAGGAATTCAGGCATTCCCAGGGCAGCAACGATGATATCGGCCTGCAGACAGATCTCCTTCAGATTTTTCGTGCGGCTATGGCACAGCGTAACCGTGCAGTCCACACCTTTCTGGGAAAGCAGAATGCTCATCGGCCGGCCAACGATGTTGCTGCGACCAATTACCACACAATTTTTTCCGGAGGTTTCGATTTTGTACCTGCGTAATAATTCCATGACACCAAAAGGCGTTGCAGAAACAAATGCAGGCATTCCGGCAACAACACGGCCCACATTCACAGGATGAAAGCCATCCACATCTTTTTTGGGATCAATGTTCTCAATCACTTTTTCCTCTGAAATATGCTTTGGCAAAGGCAACTGAACGATAAATCCATCTATTTCGGGATCATTGTTGAGCCGATGAATACAGTTCAACAACTCCTCTTCGCTGACATTGTCCTCCAAACGAATTAATGTGGAAGCAAATCCGATCAGTTCACAGGCTTTCACTTTGGCGGCCACATAAGTCTCGCTGCCTCCGTCGTGACCGACAAGAATGGCTGCGAGGTGCGGCGCCCGTTTCCCGGAATCCACAATCCGAACTACCTCCTCAGCGATCTCATTCTTCAAAAGTGCTGCAATTTCTTTTCCGTTAATTAATACCATATGGAACAAATATTTTATTTGTCAATCGGCTATCCTTTTGCCTTTTACCTTTATCCTTTTGCCTTTACCTGTGACCTTTCCCCTGCGTCATCATCTTCTTCATGTTGGCGCCTGAGGAGACCATCTTCATCATCTTGCGGGTATCAGCAAACTGCTTCAGCAACCTGTTCACCTCCTGAACTGATGTTCCGGAACCCTGGGCTATTCTCTTACGCCTTGAACCGTCGATCAGCGCTGCATCGGCTCTTTCAGCCTTTGTCATCGAATAAATGATGGCTTCCACATGTTTGAATGCATCATCTTCAATATCCACATCCTTCAGAGCCTTTCCCATGCCGGGGATCATCCCCGCAAGATCCTTCAGGTTACCCATTTTCTTGATCTGTTGTATCTGCTTTAGGAAATCGTCAAAATTAAACTGATCCTTGGCCAGTTTCTTCTGAAGTTTCCTTGCCTCTTCCTCGTCGTACTGCTCCTGTGCTCTTTCAACCAGAGAAACAATATCTCCCATACCGAGGATTCGGTCGGCCATTCTGCTTGGGTAAAAGGCGTCGATGGCATCCATCTTTTCGCCCATTCCCACAAATTTGATCGGTTTGGAAACTACCGAGCGGATAGACAATGCTGCTCCGCCTCTGGTATCCCCATCCAGTTTTGTGAGGATGACCCCGTCAAAATTCAGTCGGTCGTTGAACTCTTTGGCGGTATTCACCGCATCCTGGCCGGTCATGGAGTCAACCACAAAGAGGATCTCCTGTGGATTGACAGCATTTTTAATGGCCTCGATCTCTTTCATCATCAGCTCATCGATGGCCAGTCGGCCGGCGGTATCGATGATGACCACATCATTGCCTTTCAGCTTAGCCTCTTTGATGGCATCTTTGGCAATCTTTACAGGATCTTTGGTGGTTTCATCCGTGTAAACATTTACCTGAATGGCTGCACCTAAGATGCGTAATTGTTCAACGGCTGCCGGCCTGTAAACGTCACAAGCTACCAGGAGAGGATTTTTTCCCTGCTTGGTTTTCAGTCGGTTGGCTAATTTGCCGGAAAAGGTTGTTTTGCCTGATCCTTGCAAACCAGACATCAGGATAATGGCAGGTGATCCTTTCAAATTGATATCGACCGCTTCTCCACCCATCAGTTCCACGAGTTCATCGTGAACAATCTTGACCATCAATTGCCCCGGATTCAAAGATGTAATAACCTGCTGACCAATGGCTTTATCCTTGATGCGAGAAGTAAAGTCCTTCGCAATCTTGAAATTGACATCCGCATCGAGCAATGCTCGCCTAACTTCCTTCAGCGTTTCGGCAACATTGATTTCAGTTATTTTACCCTGGCCTTTCAGTAATTTGAACGACCGTTCCAGCTTATCCGTAAGATTTTCAAACATAATTTCAGTTCTTTTTTTAAAAAGCGTACAAACTTACATGAAAAAAAAAAAAGTTAAGACCCGGATGCTGTTTTTTTTGTCTTTAAGTTCAAATTAAACTACAAGCCTTGTAACGTTTGATTGGTTCAGTCGTCATATTGTCATTATTAAAACTTCGTTTTTCCTTCCATGAAACTATTAATACTTGCCCTTTTTACGCTGGCACTAATACCTTTTTTATTGTCCGCAAAAGAATCTCCTAAAAAATTGTACCTGGCCGAAAAGTGCAATTCAACGATAGTGATTGACGGAAACCTAACTGATTCAGAGTGGGATGGCAAATGGGAATCGGGGTTTATTCAGCGAGAACCATATGAAAATTCCAATCCAACCCATGAAACAAAATTTCGGATTTTATTCGACAACGAGTTCATTTATGTGGCCATCAAAGCTATAGACTCATCCCCCGACAGCATTGTCAGCAGGTTATCGAGAAGGGACAAAGTGGATGGCGATATGGTTGGCATCTTTTTTGACAGTTACCACGACCTAAGGACGGCTTTCGGTTTTTTCGTTTCTGCTTCCGGTGTGAAAACAGATGAGATTTTTTCGGAGGATGGAGTTGTGGAAGACCTAACCTGGGATCCGATATGGTATGTCAAGACAAAGATACAAAGTTGGGGCTGGTCAGCTGAAATGAAAATTCCCCTTACCCAACTTCGATTTGAGAAAAATTCACGCGAAGTTTGGGGGCTGGATGTCCTTCGGCTTCTTTTCAGGAAAAATGAAGTTTCCTTGTGGCAGCCGATACCCAGAAACTCGTCTGGATTCACTCACCTTTACGGCGAATTGGCATTCAATGGCGAAATAGTGCCCCAAAAGCAATTTGACATCACACCATACACTACTGCAGGAATCAATACCTACCCAAAAGAGGAAAACAACAAGTTTGCGGATGGATCCGATACAAAATTGAGCGCGGGAATAGACGGTAAAATCGGTGTTACCAACAATCTGACGCTGGATTTTACTGTGAATCCGGATTTCGGACAGGTAGAGGCTGATCCGTCGCAGGTAAACCTGACCGGTTACGAAACGTTTTTCATCGAAAAAAGACCATTCTTCATTGAAGGAAACAACATTACCCGCTTCCCGGTAGGTTTTGGTGATGGGGATCTTTCGACCGAACAGATGTTCTACTCGAGAAGGATTGGAAGAAAACCTCAGTATTCACTAGACCTGGCTGATGGAGCGTATGCCAAAATACCGAATTTTACCAGAATCATTGGTGCAGCCAAGCTAACCGGCAAGACATCGAAAGGGTGGTCGGTAGGAATCATTGAAAGTCTTGGCGCTCGCGAAAATGCTCAGATCGATTCGAATGGTATTGCGAGGTCAGAACAGGTTGAACCATTGACCAATTATTTTGTTGGCAGATTGCAAAAAGACATCAACAAAGGCAACACCATCATCGGATTTTTGGGTACGAGTACAGACCGCTTACTTGAGACAGATCCACTGCAATCCACCTTACACAAAAGCGCACGGTCTGCAGGAGTGGACTTCAAGCAATATTTTGATAAGAAAAACTGGCTGTTTCAACTCAATACCATTTTCAGCAACGTAAAAGGCAGCAAGGAGGCTTTAACTGAAACTCAAACCTCATCCACCCACCTATTCCAAAGGCCTGATGCCGGCTATTTTCATTACAATTCCAATCTTACCTCCTTAACAGGAACCGGTGGCAACATGCAACTGACCAAAATTGGCGGGAACCTGAACTGTATGCTGGCCACCATGTGGAAGTCGCCCGGGCTTGAATTGAATGACATAGGATACCTGCGTTCAACGGATGAGATCATTGAAGTTTTCTGGAGCGGGTATAAATTCACCAAACCCCATGGCATCATGAGGTCAGCCAATCTAAATATCAATCAGTGGAACGCATGGAACTATTTTGGTGAACATCTGTTGCTTGGAGGTAATTTCAACGGGCATGTTCAGTTTAAAAATCAGTGGGCCATTCATTCCGGCTTGAATATAGATTCAGAATCCCTGTCAGCATCACAATTGCGCGGCGGACCAATGATGACGATGCCCGGGACCAAATCGTTCTGGTATTTTGTAGAATCTGATAATCGAAAAAAATTGTCCTTCAAATACCAGGGTGTTCATGTCAGACAAGATTTCGGCTCCGGTTCTTCAGATCAGTATTCGCCGATCATCCGATACCAGCCCCTTAACACTCTTGAATTTTCATTCGAACCGGCCTACGTCAGGAACTTAAGTGAATTGCAATATGTGGCAGAGGTCGCTCACGGCAACGATAAAAAGTATATTCTGGGATCGCTTGATCAGACTATTCTGTCCTTTTCAATGCGAATCAATGTCAACCTTACTCCCAACCTGACAATCCAATATTGGGGACAACCCTATCTTTCTTCCGGAAATTACAACCAAATCAAGATGGTCACCAAATCCAGGGATACAGAATATGCCAATCGCTATCATATATATGACGCTCAGCAAATTTCAACAGCTGACAAAGACAATTATTTCCAGGTGGATGAGAACCGCGATGGAAAACCCGATTACCGGTTTGAAAACCCAAATTTCAATTTCAATGAATTTTTATCCAATCTGGTATTGAGATGGGAATATATGCCGGGATCAGTATTCTATCTGGTATGGTCGCAAAATCGTCGGTACGAAACGACTACTGGTGGTTTTGACCTTTCGCATAACCTTGATGGACTTTATGGTGGTGAAAAACCGAACAATACCCTCATGGTAAAACTCTCCTACCGAATTGCCGTGCACTAAAAATCTGGTTCTCAAATAAGTGCAGATATCCATTTATTGCGACCCTGTCTACAATAAATATATGGAAGTAGCCTGACAATAATTTGTATCGCGCTGTAAATGTGAATATTAGGCAGTAAATAAAAATAAATGCAAATATATTTTTGAATTAAAATATAACTACCTTTACATCGGATTATTTACAATTAAATAAGGTTTTAAAATTATGAACATTTTCGTAGGTAGCCTTCCATTTAGCTTGGAGGAGGCAGAATTAAAAGGATTTTTCGAGGAGTACGGTGAAGTAACTTCAGCCAGAATTATTACTGACAAATTCTCCGGAAGGAGTAAAGGTTTCGGCTTTATTGAAATGCCGAATGCAGAAGAGGCTCAAAAAGCCATTGAGGAATTAAACGGTGCAGAAGTTGACGGTCGTACAATCGTTGTAAACGAGTCCATCGAAAAACCTAAAGACGGCACAAGACGTCCAAGCGGTGGCGGCGGTGGTGGTTTCAACCGTGGCGGCGGCGGCGGTGGTGGTTTCAATCGTGGTGGCGATCGTGGCGGTTTCAACCGTGGCGGTGGTGATCGTGGTGGTTTCAACCGTGGCGGCGGTGACAGAGGTACCGGTCGCAGGTCTAGTTATTAAGCAGTCGGACGTGTAGTAGCTTTCAGGCTACAGTTTGAACTATTTTTGTGCTGAGTTCGTGTATGAAAAATTATATCTTGACTTAAACAGCCTGATAATTAATCGGAATTGAAGCAGATCACTGAGATAATCCAAACATAAGCAGTATCGTTCCAAAGCTTATTAAAACATTTAAGAGGGCTCCATTAGGATCCCTCTTTTTTATTTTGTTTTCAGACAATATCAACATTACACTATTTTGGATTTGCCTATCTCAATTTTGAAATAGGAGATTTAGGGCTATCAGGAATTTGTGCCTGAAATCGAAAATCCGAGTTGACTTTTCCAACAATTTATATTATGGTTTCCAAACAATCAGCCGTTATTTCCAGGACGGTCAAAAATCTGGGGTTTGAATCACTCAATGCCATGCAGACGGAGATGCTGAAAGTATGCGCTAAGGCAAGGCAGGTTCGTCTATTTTCACCTACCGGTTCAGGAAAGACAGTCGCTTTTTTGTTGCCTTTGCTGGAACGTGCAGATATTCTACAACCCGGTATACGCGCCCTAATACTGGTACCTTCCAGGGAACTTGCGCTGCAGATTGAACAAGTCTTCAAATCCATGGGAACAGGACTCAAGGTTTCGGCTTGTTATGGAGGTCACAAGATCAAGACTGAACTCAACAACCTGAATGAAGCACCTACATTGCTGATAGGAACCCCTGGTCGAATCAGTTACCACCTTGAAAAGGGGAATGTGAATCCGGAAACAATCTCTGTTCTGATCCTGGACGAGTATGACAAGTCACTTGAATTTGGATTTGAAAGGGAAATTAAGGCGATTTTAAAGCATTTTGCCGATCCGGAGTTGCTGATACTGACATCTGCAACAAAATCGGATTCTGAGCCCGATATTGGCCACATTAAAAATCCAACCATTCTTGATTACAGCGACAGTTCCAAACCTGCCGGATTGGAGATCAATCTGCTTCGGTCGGTTGAGAAAGACAAACTGAGTTTACTATTGAAATTACTTGGTCATATCAATGACGGATTAACACTAGTATTCTGCAATCACAGGGAGGCTGTTGAGAGGATCAGTTTATTGCTCAATGAGAACAATATCAGCCACGACACCTATCATGGAGGACATGAACAACCCAGGCGGGAAAGGGCGCTGATTAAATTCAGGAATGGAAGTACACAGGTACTCGTTACCACTGACCTGGCATCCCGGGGTCTGGATATTGCAGGTGTCAACAATATCATTCATTACCAGGCAGCTCCCAATGACACGGTATTTGTGCACAGAAACGGACGTACTGCCAGGATGGAAAACGAAGGTACAGTATGGATATTGCTCTCAGCAGAAGAAAAGAGACCGGCTTATGTTCCGGATTACTGCGTCGAAATGGAACTTCCCGAGAATAAACTACAATTGAAAGCGCCTTTCTTTTCTACACTTTACTTCGGTGCAGGCAAGAAGGATAAAATCAGCAAAACGGATATTGTTGGGCTACTCCTGCAAAAAGGCGGATTGAATAAAGAAGAGGTTGGAATGATTAATGTTCTTGATTTCGAATCTTTTGCCGCTGTTCCTCAATCCAAAATAAGGAAAATTGTTTCACTTCTTCGGGAAGAAAAGCTCAAAAATAAAAAAGTAAAAATTGAAATTGCCAACTAGTAATCGCTACATACGGATTACCATCTTAGGCTTTAAAGGAAGAGCTCTGAAAAGAATGGTCGCATCAGATTTTTTGAGTGTAATCACAATTTGAGGCAAAACTAATTCCCGTTTAAAGGTCATAAGTGATGAAATCGTCTTGTCTATTTCCTTTTTCTTGTAACTCTGTTTTAAGCTGTCGATTCTCGATTTTCCTTCACTTAGTTCTTCTTGTTGAATAATCAATTGCAAGTTACGGTCAAAATTAAGAATTAAATAAACATCTTCCCTCACAGGAGCAGACGGTAAAACAGTATTAGAGTTGGCTTCGATGGTGTCTTTAGGTGCATTTACAACTGCGATAGGTACTCTGGCGATCGTAGAAATGGCGTTTTTTAAGATAAAAGGCTGACCTATCCAATGAAGAAGTTGCTCAGTATGAAACAGACTGATCGAATTGCTCACTGTAAAATCAAAGATTTTACTCTTATGAAGAGGAACACCTTTCAATTCGATACAGGCAATTTTTTCTACCAAATCGAGTACCAGATACATAGAATCTTCGCATGCCAGATTGTATCGTGACCTCAGCAGATATTCTGTTTTCTTTGATTCAAAGAGAGTTAACTGATCTCCCTGGCTACCTGTAATGACTTTTTCATCTATAACTTGCGCTTGGTCTTTGGGATCTGATTTCTTGCTGACCTTCTCGCCTTTAGCAGATTTTTTGTCCTGAATTTCTAGCTTCTCAGGTTTTTTCGCACTTTTTTCAACCTTATCCTTTACTTTGGAAATTGTTGTATCGAGTATCGGATTCCTGGTCACCACAGGCATTATAACAGTGGTTGTCATAATATAGACAACAATTAAAATCAAGAATAAGGTTATTGACCAGAAAAGTGTTTTCTTCGCCATATTGACAGTTTAAAAAATAAAAACTTTAGACCCTTTTTCCAAGGTATTAAAGATGACTTCGAGGTCTTCATCCCCTAATCGGACACAACCATGGGTAACAGGTAAGCCAAGAAAACGCTTATACAATGTTCCATGCAGCATGTAATTGTCTCCGATGGATATCTGATACTTTCCCAATGACCCATACTCAATACGATCCTCAGAACGTGCAGAAGGTGGTTTTACACCTTCTTCAATATAGGCCCAATCAGGTTTGATCCAGGGGGCATCCTTTCGTTTGAGCAACACCGAAAACATTCCTTTAGGTGTCTTGAAAAGCCATTTTTTCCCTTTGGTACCTATCAATAGCACATCTTTTCCTGTCGAGCAAACTCCTGTTCGAATTGTATCTTTCGAGTTACGGAGCTCAAAACGATTATCTGTCGTATTGACGATAATGTAAGGCTTATCCGGAAGCAAGTCGGCAAGTTTAACCTGGAGTGCAGACAGATTGGATTTGCTTGTTTGGATTTGTTTTCCAATGCTTCCGGCATTTGAACTGCTTGTAAGATTAATACCGGTAAACCATGATTTTACCAGGAAGGCACCATTCTGAATTTGAGGAGTATTTAATATAATGGTAGCGATCAGGAAGCACAACAGGAAAGGAATGATCCAGGGTGCATATTTTCTAAACCAGCTTTTATCTTCAGTTTCCATGGTTGATAAAGATAATTAATTTAAAAGATCTGATAATGAAACGGTTGACCCAACAATTGTGACTGGAGATCCGACGGATAACTTGCTAAACAGTTCATCAATTTTATCATCTGTTAAAGCGACGCAGCCCTTTGTCCAATCAACACCTTTGCCGCCATTGCCATGAATCTCAATCAATCCTCCAATGCCTCTGCTTTTGGGAATTTGTCCGCTTCTTCTTCTAGCTGCATAATTGGCACGATCCTCCTCGTTCGGATAATTCAGCAACATAGCTTTGTAGTACCCTGAATCTCTGGCTTTTCGTGTAACCATATATCTACCTTCAGGAGTAGCATTATCACCGGCATACTGCTTATCCCCTATCCAATTTTTTCCAAACTCAACATCATATTCCTTGTTGAGTTTTCCGCCAAAATATAAAAATCCCTTGTGTTTGATCTTGTCGATCACCAGTGCATATGATTTTGTATTCGCTGAAGTGGCGATGGTTGATGCCACCCATTTCTGCCATTTTGAAAACTGGGCAAAATACTCCTTCAGGTGAGCATTTACTTCCGCATCCGCGTAACTGATGCGTGCCTTGCCTTCATTTAATTTCTGATTTGCCTTACTGACATCACCCTTCTCAAAGGCGTTGAGACTCTCTTCTACGGAGAGTTTTCCAAACTCATAATCTTTACGGGTCTGAATACGAAGTGGAAGTTTAATGAAGAAATCGTGGTAACTATCGAGCTTTTTTCTGAGCAATTCTGTCTCTTTCAGAAACCTTGCCTTTTGTGTGTCTTTGTTGGTGCCTGATGCATTCTGGGCCAGTTCTGCCTTTAGAATGGCGAGAACGATCAACTCTCTGGCTTTTGAATATTTGCGCTGAAAGAACAATTTTTCATTCTGCCGCTTAACTTCTATGAATGCATATTTATAATTTGTCTCAGCAGCCTGGTAGTATTCCGGAGCATAAATATCAGCATTTATTTTCTTGGCCTGGGTCATTATTTCATTGCATTTCTTAAAATCATCCATGGGTGGTGTATCCATGAAAAGAATCAGAAGTGCCAGAACAACCAGAGAAACAAGAGATAAAATCCCAATTGAAACAAATATTTTTTTATAATGACCGGATTTCACACTGAATTTTTTAGGTTTTGCACGCGAGGATGCCTTTTTTGATCTGGGTTTTGCCGTTTTTTTTGTTTTTGCTTTGATTCAGAACATCTCCTGATATCCATATTTGCAAAAGGAATGCAAGATATCTAAAAAAACCCCCGGAAATTCTCCGAGGGTTATTTCTTTAAGCTAAACCGGAAGGTCGCTTATTTTTTTGCTTTAGCTTTTGGGCCTTTAGCTTTTGCGATAACATCAGTTAACTCAGTATTGATGGCTTTAGCTTTCTCAACAGCTGGTTTTACTTTTTCAGAAAGACCTAAGATGTCTTCGTTGTTAGTCAAACCTGCAGAAACAGCAGTTAAAACAGTTTCAACAACGCCGATTTCCTGACCGATAGCTTCAACAGCAGCTTTGCCTTCTTTGCCTTTAGGGGCTTTAGCAAGCAATTCTTTGTCACCAGCGATAGTTGTAGTCAATTCAGCAACAGCAGCAGTAACTTCAGCTTTCAAAGCTTCTTTTCTTGCAGTTGTTTCTTCTACAGCTTTGTTAGACAAAGTAGTAACAGAAGTCAAAGTAGTTTTAGCTACGTCATAATTTCTGAACAATGCGAATTTTGCATTTTGCTCTTCAACTTGAGCAAGACCAGATTTTTGTGCATCAACAGCAGCTTGGAAAGAAGCAGCAACATAACGATCAGCACCTGCTTTTTTAGCAGCTTCGATAGCAACGTTAGCGGCATCGATGTCGGCTTGTGGAATTTTAGCACAACTTGCCAATGTAACAACGAGAATACTTAATGTAACCAGTTTTAATAATCCTTTTTTCATAACTTTGAAAAATAAATGTAATTAATGTAAATCAATGTTTTTGTTCAAACAATTTTAACTTTTAGACGCAAAGGTTTCTTAAAGTCACCGCAAATTTATATTTTTTTTTTCAATTACAACAATTATCTTTACAATACATTATAAAAGAATACTTTACGAATATTAAGAAATGATTAATAAGTTATCCGTAAACGATCTTCCAGACATTGAGATCATCAAAAAGATCAAGCATGAGCACAACACAAATCTTTTTGGTATCTTATATATTAGGTATTCGACCAAGGTTTTCGAGAAATGCAACTCCCTTTTGAAAGATCCGGTCATGGCTCAGGAGTTCGTGCAGGATATTTTTTGCAAAGTTTTTGAAAAATTGAATGATTTCAGGGGTGAATCCAATTTTTCAACCTGGCTGTATTCCATTACTTACAATCATTGTATTGAATATCTCCGGGTTAAGAAGAAAATGAACTATCCCGATTGGAACAGTTCTCATGAATTACCCGATGTAATCGATGAAATAGACGATAAAGAGATCAACAGTGAAAGACTGATGGGTATCCTCGACCAGATACACCCTGAAGAAAAAGCGTTGCTCACGATGCATTACATAGACAATTTCCCGATTGCCTTCATCCAGACTGCATTGAAAATTAGTGAAAGTGCAACCAAAATGAGACTAAAAAGGGCCCGTGAACGGGTGGCTTATCTCTATTCAGAGAAGTACAAGTAACAATTTTTAATTCAATACTTTGTGACTTTTCACCGATTATTCGTCAAAAAAGGTGTGAAACCGTCAAGAGGAAAAATAATCCCTCAGTTAGTCATAGAATAAAGTGGAATCACAAAATTATGAAAGAACTCATTCAAAAATATATTTTCAGGTATAACAGTACTTCTCCGGGCAGTAAAGTGTTACACAATTTTCATTTGCAATTTCCTGATGCGACGAATATTGAGTGGTCCCATGAGAAGAACGGTATATTTGAAGCAATTTTTAGGGTGAATGGTATTGAGATGATTGCCTGGTTTGAAAAATCAGGATCATGGTTTAAAACCGAGACCAACTATACGCTCGGAATGCTCGATGAAAATATTCGTGAGAAACTCGAACTCTATGGTCAGATCATGAGCTCAATTCTTATTGAACGGGCAAATGGCGATAGTGAATATGAATTCATCATTCGGGATAATTTTCAGGTTCGTCATGTATTTATCACTGACAATCAGGGAAAAGTTCTGGATCGGCAGAATTTTGACGAAAATGAATTGAGATAATTTCCCGAATAAGAATCGATGTGAGCTTTGCGATGCAAGGCTTTTTTGTTTTATGGAAAATTAACCAATCGTTATTATTCTAATTATCAAATATCTAACCTCCAGGTTTACTCATAACTCATAACTCATACCCCATATTCCTTATCTCATATCTCTTAATTGCTATTTTTGTCAGATAAATCCATCGATCAGTCAGCGCATGAAACGAATTTATCTGGCATTCATCCTTCTTTTTTCAAGCCTTTTTTCATTTTCTCAACTCAACACAGATCATTATTTCTATATTGCCAGAAGCCGGATTTATTTTGGCAATTACGTAAGTGCGATTGAGAATTTCAACATTGTCATCAAATTAAAGCCCTATCTCCCAGAACCCTATTTTTACAGGGGTATGGCCAAACTTTACATTGATGATTTTCGGGGAGCCAAAGCTGATTTTGACAAAGCGGTCGAAATAAAGCCTTATTACCCTGAAGCCTACATGTACAGGGGAATGAGCAACTATGAGATGAAAAATTTCAAGGAAGCGCTGAATGATTATTCCAACGCGCTTGAATACAACCCGAATGATCCCAATATTTACAACAACAGGGGGATAACCAAAATTGCCATGGAAGATTTCGATGGGGCCATCGCTGATTACACCAAATCAATTGAGGTGAAACCCGGAACTGCCAATACCTATCTTAACCGGAGTTCTGCCAAGCAGATGAAAGGTGATCTTGACGGTGCCATCAAGGATTGTGATGCAGCCATCCGTATCAGACCTCACTTTTCAAGCGCTTACCTGGTCAGGGGAATTGCCCGATTCGAAAAGAAAGATTATGCCGGTGCACTGAAGGACTATGATTTATGCATCCGATTGGATCCAAAGACCTCTTCTGCCTATGTGAACAGGGGAATTGTCAAGCACCAGCTGAATGATTTAAAAGGTGCCATCCGCGATTATGACATGGCCATTCAATTGGATCCCAACCTTGCTGCTGCCTACCTGAACCGAGGAATAGCCAAGGAAACCCTGAAAATACCTGGTTCTGAGAAAGACATGGCCGTGGCTGCCGAACTTGACCCAAAATTTGCTGCTTTCAAAAAGCGGTTGGATGTAGAGGAGGAAAAAGAGAAGCAAAGGCGTCAATACGGATTTGTTCTGCCTAATCCGGGACAGAACCCAAATCAGGCACAAAATAACCAAGCTGGAACCAGTCCTTTGGGTGGCAATCAAACCGCAAATACTACAAACCAGACTTCATCAGCACTAACGGCCGTTCCACCTTCAGCCAACGACACAACGGCCTATAAACAGGAAAGTAAAGCCGGTCCAGTTACACAGAACCGGAAAAGAAGAAATATTGTAGTGGCTGATGACGGCAAAATATCTGAAACGGACATCAAGGACGGGATGGTACAAAACAGGAATGTAAAAATTGTGATGCAACCGGATTTTGTCATTTCAGTTTTTAACAAAGACTCGGTCGACTTTAATCGACTGCAGTATTATAACCTGGAGATCGAAGCCCTGAACAACAAAAACAACAATGATCCTTTTTTAATTATTTCAAATAAACCATATATCTATCAAACCATTCACAATGAAGGTTTTAAAACCATGGCAGACAATTGGACCAACGAAATTTCCACCAACAAAAAAAATACCAATGCCTATCTGAACAGAGGGATCCTGCTCGAGCTGTCGGAAAACTTCAATGAAGCACTCAAGGACTTTACCAAGGCTATCGGATCAGACGACCGGAATATGCTGGCCTATTTTTGTCGTGCCAACTCCAGGGCGAAAATGGTAGACAGAATCCGAACAGAGGGTTCTTTACCTGAACCCGAAATATTAAATATGACTGGTAATAAAACTACCATCTTTCCTAAAAAGGAAGAAATGAAAATTCTTGATTACGAGGAAATAATCCAGGATTACGAATCCATTCTTTACATGAATCCCAATTTCATTTTTGCCTGGTTCAACATGGCCAATACCAAAGTGAAGAAAAGGGATTATGTTGAAGCAGTCAAAGATTACTCGAAGGCAATTGCACTTGAACCTGATTTCGGAGAAGCCTATTTCAACAGGGGGCTTACCCGGATCTTCCTGAATGATCTTGAAGGCGGAGCGCTTGATCTAAGCAGGGCAGGTGAACTTGGGCTCACTGAAGCATACAACGTCATCAAAAGGTATTGCAACTGATCTACCATGTCTAATCAACCCCTTGCTGAGCGATTGAGGCCTGTTACGCTGGATGATTTCATCGGGCAGAAACACCTTGTTGGTGAAGATGCAGTCATCCGCAAAATGATTGCTTCAGGAAGGCTTTCTTCCTTTATTTTGTGGGGACCTCCCGGAGTTGGTAAAACCACACTGGCAAAGATCATTGCCAATAGCATGAACCGCCCATTTTACATCCTTAGCGCAATCAATTCAGGCGTGAAGGATATACGGGATGTCATTGAAAAAGCAAAGAACAACCGCTTTTTCAGTGCACAGAACCCCATCCTTTTCATAGATGAAATACACAGGTTCAGCAAGGCACAACAAGACTCTCTCCTGGGGGCAGTAGAACAGGGTGTTATCACACTGATTGGAGCTACAACCGAGAATCCCTCGTTTGAGGTGATCTCTCCCCTACTCTCCCGCTGTCAGGTCTATGTGCTTAAATCGCTGGAGAAAGACGATTTAATGACCTTGCTGGATCGTGCCATTCACAAGGATACCGATCTTTGTAAAATAAATATCGTGATTCAGGAGGAAGAAGCTCTTCTTCGGTTTTCAGGAGGAGATGCCAGGAAATTACTCAACGTACTTGAACTCGTGATCAATGCCGGCGGCGAAGAGGACGGAGAAAAAATTGTGATCACCAACGACCTTGTCACAGAAAAACTTCAGGAAAATCTGGCGCTCTATGATAAAAACGGGGAGATGCACTACGATATCATCTCTGCCTTCATCAAAAGCATCAGGGGTGGTGATCCGGATGCCGCAGTATATTATCTTGCCAGGATGCTTGAAGGGGGCGAAGATGTCAAATTTATTGCCCGTCGACTTTTGATCTTGTCGGCTGAAGATGTTGGACTTGCCAACCCAAACGCATTACTGTTAGCACAAAGCACTTTCGATGCCGTTCACAAAATTGGAATGCCTGAATCCAGGATTATTCTTTCAGAGTGCGCCATTTATCTCGCTACTTCACCCAAAAGTAATTCAGCTTATTCTGCCATAGACGAAGCCCTGGCTGAAGTCAAACTGTCGGGCCATCTACCTGTTCCGCTGCACCTTCGAAATGCCCCGACGAAATTGATGAAACAGCTTGGTTACGGAGAGGAATACAAGTATGCCCATTCGTTTGAAGGTAATTTTATCGACCAGGATTTTCTGCCGGAAAAAATTCTCCATAAAAAGTTTTATCTCCCCCAAAACAATCCAACAGAACAAAAAATACTTGAACGATTGCAAACGTGGTGGAAGACCCGGTTCAATGGTTAATCAGCTTTCCTTCCAAAATATTTTCTGATCTTGGGATTACCAGATCCTAGCCTCCAACACTGTATTGCCTGGTTATTGGTAGTTTTCACCTGCTTAACAAAATTTAACTATCATGATAGTCGATCAACTAGTTAATTAGTTATATTTGTTGTGTTCCCGATTCAGTAAAAACAACGAAAGACGGAAAGCAAAGTCTGAAGATCTTTTTCAATCGATTTCAGACCAATTGATTTTCATATCGTCATGAATTCAGAAAATAGTTCCGGAAAATAACTGAATGCTGATACCATGTCTAAAATCCTGATATACCTACTCTTGATCTTTCTTCCAATTAATTCTTTCAGTCAGAATCTTGATTCCATGATGCTGACCAATCAATTGGATGCTGCCATCAGGATCATAGATAGTGAACTGGCAAAAAATGAGACACAGCCACTGTTGCATTACAAAAAAGGAACCATCTATCAAAAGAAATATGAATATCAGAATGCATTAAAATCATTTGCAAGGGCATTTGAATTAGATTCTTCCAACATAAATCTGTTAAATGAAATTGCAGAAGTTTACACCAATCTTGGATATTACCAAAAGGCATTGTCGTATTGCAGAAGCATTTACAAAAGGGACACCTTAAGCATTGTATATGCCATCAAACTGGCACGGGCCTATTTTAACGCAAGGTCGTATACTGAACCCTACCTCCTGCTTCGTACGCTTTATGCCCAAGACAGCACCAATGTTTACATCAACAAACAGCTGGCATTTGCTGCACTCAAAACAAGTCATGATTCACTTGGCATTGCATTGTTCCAGACTCTGATCAAAAATAATCCTGCAGATCTCAATAATTATTTAAACCTGTTAACCATTTATCAGAGAAAGGAAAAGTATGGCAATTCCGTTGAATTACTTGAAAATGGAATAATTAACTTCCCGGATGAAACCATTTTGTTGAACAAACTCGGCGATATTCATTATGCAAAAAGAGCTTATCAAAAAGCGATTGTGCCCTATGAAAAATTTCTGTCGTTCGGTGATTCTATTACTGATGTGCTTAAAAACCTGGGGATAAGCTATTACTACGAAAAGCGATACCGGGAAGGAATAAATCTACTGGAAAAAAGTCTGCAATTGAAACCAAACGAACCGGTAGTAGGTCTATTTATCGGTCTGTGCTACAAAGATTTGCATGAGTACGATGAAAGTATCGGCTACCTCAATTTTGCAGCCAAAATAGCTGTACCCTATTACGTTTCAGATATTTATAATCAACTTGGCAACATTTATATTCAAAAGAAAGAGTATAAAAAATCTGTCGGCCTGCTCAAAAAAGCCTACAATCTGGATACCACGAAGTGTGAAATTCTATTCAAGTTAGGGAACACCTACGACGTATGGCAAAAGGACAAATACCTGGCCATAAAGTACTACAATGCCTTCTTGAAATCCAAAAAAGAAGACTCCGATTTTTATCATCAATTGACAGAATATGTTCTGGACCGCAAAAGAAAACTGAAATTCTGATTTACAATACGAAGCGAATAGAACAAAATTGATCTGTTACACCAAGGATATCAGGAGATGTCGTCCAGGTCATAAGGTGTTGCCTGATAGACATAATAATTCAACCAGTTCATGAACAACAGGTTGGCATGTGAACGCCAGCTAAGGACAGGTCTTTCCAACGGATTGTCTCCGGGATAATAATTTTGGGGAATATCAATGGGCAATCCCTTTTCCTTGTCACGCTTGTATTCACGGTCCAGTGTTCTCAGCGAATATTCCGGATGACCTGTAATAAAGATTTGCCTGCCATTTTCAGCCATTGCCATGTAAACCCCTGCCTTTTCAGACTCAGAGATGATCTGCACTTCAGGCACATGATGAAAATCCTTTGTCTTCAACTCCGTATGACGTGAGTGCGGAGCCCTGTAAATATCGTCAAAACCCCTGAACAACGGAAGCTTTTTATCCTTGATCTTATGGTCGAAAATGCCAAACATCTTCTTATTCAAAGCATATTTGGGTATTCCATAATGATGGAAAAGTCCTGCCTGAGAAGCCCAGCATATAAACATGGTCGAGGTAACATTCTTGTGTGCCCAGTCGAATATTTCACAAATTTCACCCCAATAATCCACCTCTTCAAAAGGAAGGTGCTCGACAGGAGCACCTGTGATAATCATGCCATCGAATTTCTGCTTTTTGATTTCAGAAAAGGTGGTGTAGAATGAGTCAAGATGATCTTTGGATGTATTCTTGGGGGTATGACCCTTTATCTGAAGAAAATCTATTTCCAATTGGAGTGGCGTATTGGATAGCAACCGAAGCAAATCTGTTTCGGTTGCTATCTTCAACGGCATTAAATTAAGAATCACGATCTTTAACGGACGTATATCCTGGTGCTCAGCCCTTGTCTGGTCAATAACAAATATATTTTCTTCGCGAAGGAGATCAATGGCAGGAAATCCATCTGGCAGATTTAAAGGCATAATTCAAATTTTATGGTTCAATTTTTCAAAAATAACTTAAATCTTCGCCAATGCTTGTTCAAAGTCGGCAATAATATCATCAATATGCTCAATTCCGACGGAAACTCTGAGTTGCGAAGGTTTAACCCCGGCAAGAATCTGCTCTGACTCACTCAATTGGGAGTGGGTTGTTGCAGATGGCTGTATGATTAAGGTCCTGACATCACCTACATTGGCAAGGTGACTGACAAGTTCCAGATTATTGACAAGCTCGATGGCATTTTCCTTGCTGCCTTTCAGTATGAATGACAGAACCGCCCCGGCTCCCTTCGGAAGATATTTGGTGGCCAAGGCATAATTCTCGTCTGTTTTCAAGCCCGGATAACTGACAGATTCTACTTTGGGATGATTCTGAAGCCATTCTGCAAGTGCTTTGGTATTTTGAATATGGCGTTCTACCCTGAGAGACAGCGTTTCCAGACCCTGGATGAGCTGAAATGAATTAAACGGCGAAATGGCAGGTCCAAAATCGCGAAGACCTTCTACCCTCGCCCGAATGATGAAGGCAATGTTGCCAAAAGGGCCATCAGCACCAAATACTTCCCAGAATTTCAATCCGTGGTAACCTTCAGAAGGTTCTGTAAATGCAGGATATTTACCGTTGCCCCAGTTAAAATTTCCACCGTCCACGATGACTCCCCCAATGGAGGTACCGTGACCGCCAATCCACTTGGTGGCAGACTCCACTACAATATGGGCTCCATGTTCAAGCGGACGGAAAAGTGCTCCTCCACAGCCAAAAGTATTGTCCACGATCAAAGGCAAATCGTGTTTTTTGGCCAGTGCAGCAAATTTCTCAAAATCAGGAACATTAAAGCTGGGATTTCCTATGGTTTCCAGATAGATGGCTTTTGTTTTGGCATCAATCAGCTTTTCAAAGTTCGCTGGATCCAAATCCTCGGCTATCCTGGCTGTAATTCCAATATTTTTAAAAGTTACCTTGAACTGATTGTAGGAACCGCCATACAGATAAGGCGAAGAAACAAAGTTATCCCCTGCTCCGGCAATATTTGTAATTGCAATAAACTGGGCCGCATGACCTGAACTAACTGCCAGTGCAGCCACACCACCTTCCAGCGCAGCGATCCTTTTCTCAAAAACATCGGTGGTGGGATTCATCAATCTGGTATAAATGTTACCAAATTCTTTCAGACCAAAAAGATTGGCGGCATGTTCCGAATTTTTAAAGACGTAGGAAGTAGTCTGGTAAATAGGCACCGCCCTTGATAAGGTATCCTGATCAGGTGTGTGTCCTGCATGAACCTGCAGTGTTTCAAATTTTTGTTTTTGTGTGCTCATTGTTTTTGTTTTTAAATTGATTTTTATTGTTTGTTATTTTTCAAAAAATTCATGGTGAATGGCCTTGACAGAGGCAGTCCGGTCATCGGAACGGACGAGGTAATAACTGACGATGGGTGACGCTCCTGAGCAACTCATCATCACGTTGATTCCCTCTGATGCAAGCGCAGTAAAAATTCGGGCGGCAATACCGAAGTTATCTGTAATTCCGTGACCTACGGCAGCAACAATGGAGATATCATCCTCTATCTGCAGTTTACCGACGGCAGATAGCTCTATGGCACTAACCACCGCAAAAGCATTTTGAAGATCCTTCTTTGCAAGGAGAATGTTGATGGATATCTGTGAGGTTAAAACCGAACTGATGTTAATTCCTGCCAAATGAAGCGCAGTAGTAACCTTGGCCAAAATTCCTGGTTTGAGTCCGACACCCGGTCCTTTTAATTTGAGTAATCCAAAATCATCGCTATAGGTAACACTTTTCACCACTCCGGTTTGTACCGATTTTTCGCGGCTGATAATTGTCAACGGTTTGTGGACATCCAAATCTCCGTAAATATTGAAGATACGAATGGCAATCCGTGGGTCTGTAAGAGGTTCTACTGTTCTTGGATGAAGTATTTTGGCGCCGAAATAGGCTAGCTCGGCAGCCTCGTTGTACGACAATTTCTCGATCAATACCGGATTGGTGACAAGTTTCGGATCAGAACTGAGAAACCCATTGACATCCTTCCAGATATCAAGTGAAGGGGCTCCGACACAGCGGGCTATTGCAGCAGCGGCATAATCACTACCCCCTCTTCCGAATAGCGTAGTTTTCTGATCTCGTGAAATGCCATAGAAACCGGGAATGACATAAATCCGGTCTTCACTCAGGGATTCCCTGACCGGGTTGGTTGAAAGGTGAAAATCAGCAGAGGCATTCCCAAACTCACCATCTGTGACCAGTCCGATTGCTTCAGGGAAGCTTACCTTAGATTCAAGTCCCTGTGAGGTAAATATACCATTCAGGAAGATAGCAGACAGTTTTTCACCATACGACAGAACGTGGTCTTCCAGTGCCTTGGAGGCATCACCCGTAAGTGCAATGCCGTGCAAATATTTTTTCAATTCATCCAGCTGTTGCTGTATTAAACCAATCGTTTCAGCCAGAAGTTGCTTGTTATCAATGAAATAATTCAAAGATCCAATTTTGAGATCAAAGAGATATTGAACGGTTTTATTGGCAATTTCTTCGTCGTGTCGGGCGTTTTCAAGTGCGTCAACCAAATAATTTGTGACACCATAAAATGCTGAAACAACGACAATCAAAGGCTGATTGTAATTCTTTACCACTTTGACAATGCGATGAATCTCTTCCTTACTCCTAAGATTAGACCCACCGAATTTCACTACAATTTTCGGCATAGTTCAATGATTAAATAAAACTTAATGAAAAGGGTGATGTAATTCTAATTCCGGAAAGCCTTCAAACAGGTTGATGCCCGAGAGAAGGCTATTGCATAAACATAGACATCCTACGCATGGAAGTAACGATGCCCGTAACAAAACAACATGGCTGTTGATTGCAAACGGTAGATAGAGCATCTGTATGAAAAAACCTGTTCATCCTGCGTAATTAAATTATTTTCCGGTTGCAAACATAAACACTCCAATTTACAATTCCAAATATAATTGAATCATTCTAAATAAATTTCACGATAAAAATTTAAAATTCGCTGTATTATAGCAAGATAGCAAATATTTTTTCCTGTTTCAAGTTTTATAATCATTATGTGTAGCTTTGTAATGTAAACCAAAATTGACAATCATGAAAAATTACCCGAAAAATCTGTTCATCCTGAATTTGGTATTTCTATTCTGCTCATGTCAGGCAGATATCAAGAGGCCGGATGTACAGATCATCCCGCAACCAGCCTCTCTGACCAACATGGAGGGAACATTTTCCATCAGTTCCCAAACAAAAATCCTGATCAACAGTGAAAGTCCGGAGATGCACAAAGTGACTGCCTACCTAAGCAGTCGCCTTGAGAATTTTTATCAAATAAAAAGTAAAGTGTCTTTTTCAGGCGCAGCAGAAAAAAAATCCATATTCATCAAACTTAACACAGGTTTATCCTTACCAAAGGAAGCCTACAACCTTACGGTTTCTCCCAAAGGAATATTGTTGCAAGCTTCATCGTCAAGTGGTTTATTTTATGGCATTCAATCATTGTTGCAACTGATGCCTCCTATTCAGCAGAAATTGTCTGAAGTGGTTGTCCCATCGGTAGAGATAAAAGATACTCCCCGCTTCGCCTGGAGAGGATTGCACCTGGATGTCGGTCGCCATTTTATGCCAAAGGAATTTATCCTGAAATATCTGGATTACATGGCTATTCACAAATTCAACACTTTTCACTGGCACCTTACAGAGGATCAGGGATGGAGAATTGAAATCAAAAAATATCCAAAATTAACTGAGATTGGATCTGTACGGAAAGAGACTTTGGTGGGCCATTATGGCAGCAAAGTATATGACGGAACTCAAATTGGTGGATTCTATACGCAGGAGGAAGTAAAGGAAGTTGTGGCCTATGCCGCAGACCGGTTCATTACCGTCGTTCCTGAAATTGAGATGCCCGGACATTCGCTTGGGGCGCTTGCTGCCTATCCGGAATTAGGATGCACCGGAGGACCGTATGAAGTCGCCACTACCTGGGGCGTTTTTGATGATGTTTATTGTGCCGGGAAGGAAGAGACCTATGCATTTTTGCAGGATGTATTGTCAGAAGTCATTCCGCTTTTCCCCGGTGAGTACTTCCACATAGGTGGTGATGAGTGTCCAAAAACACGTTGGCAGAAGTGTCCGTTATGCAAACAAAAAATGAAAGACGAAGGACTCAAATCAGAACATGAGCTGCAGAGTTATTTTGTTCAGAGAATGGGTAAGTATTTGAGCGAAAACGGAAAGAAATTGATCGGTTGGGATGAAATTCTGGAAGGTGGACTGGCACCCAATGCTGCAGTTATGTCATGGAGAGGTGAAAGCGGTGGCATTGCTGCCGCCAAAGAACACCATTATGTAGTTATGACTCCCGGAGAATACTGCTATCTTGATCACTATCAGGCTGATCCCAAAAGCGAACCATTGGCAATTGGCGGTTTTCTTCCAATCAGGAAGATCTATGGATACGAACCGGTACCTGCCGCTTTAACAGAAGCAGAAGCCAAATATGTGCTGGGAGCTCAGGGAAATGTATGGACAGAGTACATGAAAACACCGGAACAGGTTGAGTATATGGTTTATCCGCGGGCTGCTGCGTTGGCAGAAGTTGTCTGGTCGCCCAAAGGCGTCAGGGATTTCGACAACTTCCTTAGCAGACTCGACAGACTCACCAAGCTTTATGACCTACTCGGAATTAACTACAGCAAATCAGAAATCAAATAATTCAGGGCGTTTTACTGATATTCAATATCAGTAAAACGAATTCTTCACTGCAGAAAATTGTCCGGATCAAAACAAAGATTTATAGGCCTAAAACACAATTTTACCCTTACCTACAGGCATAAAAAAAACCGGAATCCACCGGTTTTTTTTATGCCTGTAGGTGTGATATTATTTCACACTGATAACCAAAACTTTTGAAAGGCTCCAGAATTCTGTTGCATTTAGAATAACAAGATTTTCAGCTGTTTTTTCTCCTTCAATTTTATACGAACTAGCAGGATGTGTACTAATAACAGTCGCTTTTTTCTTCATAATTGGAATTGAATGAACTGTTGTAATATCAACTTTGGTCATCAACGACTTGTCGATGTTGCTGTTTACATCTTTTGCAGTACCAAGGAATCCCTCTTTTTTGATCACACCTTTGTCTTTCAACTCTTTAACAGTTCCAATAATGAAATAGGCAGTATTCAATTCTGCTGTTCTTTCTTCAATTACCTTTTGTTTTTCTTTGTTTTCATTGCTGAGATTCGATACATTGGTGTTCAATGTGGAGACTTCAGTATTAAGATTCTTCACCTGGATGTTCATCTTATTTAATTCTTCCTTCAAATCCGCAATCTGTCCGTCTTTTTCGGTGATTTGCTTATTGAGGTTCTCAATCATCTTTTCCAGTTCAGCAACGTGTTTGTTTGATTTTTTCAGTTTGGCCGAAAGATCGGCAACCAACAATCTGTTCTTTTGCAACAAAGAATAGATATAATTAATATCGCTTTGGATCTGTTCTTTGCGATCACCTTTTACTTCAAATCCGCCTTTGGCTGTTTTGTCGATAATTTGTTCTTTTTGTTTAATCGAGTCAAGATTAGATTGAATTGAATTGAAAGCATCAACAAACTCAACTAAATTTGCATCTTTTGAACTTCCAGCCATCATTAAACTATCGTTCTTCGCCTTCAATCTGGCAATCTCCTTGCGGTTGCAACTGGTTGCAGAGAACATAACCACGATGAATAACAGATAAATAACTTTTCTCATAATTGTCATTTTTTAAATGTATAAATCTCCCTTTACAGGAGCTATTTTGGTTTCACTTAACTTTAAGGTACAAATTTACGAAATATATCGCAAGATTTAATCACTCAATCAACAAATTAAGCAATTAGATAAACCAACCCGCCAAAATTGTAAACAATTGTGATATAATCAATTATTGATTTCATATTTCAACAGAGGAAACTTTCATGTAGATTCACCCTGCTTTTGAATATTAATTCAATGTGTTCATCTATTCGGAATTATAAGGCAATTTGATCCTGTGCAAGCAATTCTTTAATGTCATTGAATATGACAGTGGTCTTTCTGACAGAAACCGGTATTTTAATTCCACTTTTCATTAGAACAAAACTTTCACCGCTTCTGACAAACTTGCGGATGTAGAAAATATTGACAAGATAGGATTTGTGGGTTCTGTAGAATTGATTTTTCGGGAGGTATGCTTCCAGTTCCTTTAACGATTTGGACACAACAAATTCCCTCCTTGAATTGGTGAAAAGTGTGGCATACGACTGACCTGCAGTAATAAACTCTATGTTTTTAGAGTTCTCCATCATAAAACCACTCTCAATCTCAAAAATTAGATTTTTGCCCGGAACTTCAGCTGTACTTAAGGTATTGATCCTGTCCTCCAATTCCAGTTGCTGCTGTTCCTTCCGGATAATTCTCTCGACCTTTTTAATGACATTTTGCAAATCAACAAAACTGACCGGTTTCAGGAGGTAACCGGCTACGGATTGATTGATTGCCTCAATCGCATATTGGTCATGACCTGTTACAAGAATGATTTTAACTTTTTGGGAAAGTTGATAATTGAATATCTCCATGCCACTATGGTCAGGCATTTCAATGTCAAGGAAGACAATATCCGGATTTGTATTTTCGATCAGAGCGATGCCATCTGCCAGATTAGTGGCTTTACCGACAACTTTAATTTGAACTGTGGTGAATTTATTGAGCAGGAATGCCAATAAATCAAGCGACATCAATTCATCATCTATGACAACAACAGAAAGCATATTGACTCAGGTTAAATCAGGAAAAACTTTCAAAAAGCTCTGAAAATTAGGAATGCCTAACAAAGATGAGAAAATATTTCGTGCTATCCAAGTATTATTGATACATGATTTTGCGTCTTTCCTTCAGTTCGTCGTTGGTGATATAATCATCGTATTCAGTAATCTTGTCAATAATTCCTTTGGGAGTTAGCTCAATCACCCTGTTGGCGACAGTCTGAATGAATTCGTGGTCATGAGAGGCCATCAGAATGTTCCCCTTGAAAGTGATCAGATTATTGTTGAATGCCTGTATGGATTCAAGATCCAGGTGATTGGTGGGATTGTCAAAGATCAGTACATTGGCATTTTTCAGCATCATCCTGGAGATCATGCAGCGCATTTTTTCTCCACCCGACAGCACCTTTGTTTTTTTGTAGACTTCCTCGCCGGAAAAAAGCATTTTCCCAAGATAGCCCCGAAGATAAATTTCACTGGAATCATCCGAAAATTGCATCAACCAGTCAACCAGACTAAGGTCGTTCATGAAAAAATTGGTGTGATCCAGCGGAAGATAGGAATGGGTAATTGTTTGTCCCCAGTGAAATGTTCCGGAATCGGGCTGATCATATCCGTTGATAATTTCAAAGAAAGCAGTCATGGCCCTGGGATCCTTCGATAAAAAGACAATTTTATCATCTTTCTCAACATTGAAATCCAGATCTTTAAATAGCACTTCACCATTGACGCTTTTTGACAAACCTTTAATTTCCAGTATTTTGTTTCCCGTTTCGCGATCTGGCTGAAAAATAATCCCCGGGTATTTTCTGGTGGAAGGCTGGATTTCATCCACATTCAATTTTTCCAGCATTTTTTTGCGGCTGGTTGTTTGTTTGGACTTTGCCACGTTGGCGCTAAACCGGGCAATGAATTCCATCAACTCCTTGCGCTTTTCATCTGCCTTTTTGTTCTGAGCTTGCTGCTGGCGAAGTGCCAACTGACTGGATTGATACCAGAAACTGTAATTTCCTGCAAAAAGCTGCACTTTTCCAAAATCAATATCCACCGTATGCGTACAAACCGAATCCAGAAAGTGCCTGTCGTGGGAAACAATCAACACTGTATTTTCATAGTTGGCAAGATAATTCTCCAGCCACATAACCGTATCAAGGTCAAGATCGTTCGTAGGTTCATCCAGCAGAAGGTTATCCGGTTTTCCGAACAATGCCTGCGCAAGCAATACCCTGACCTTTTCTTTTCCACTCAGATCTTTCATCAATCGGTGATGAAAATCCTCCTTGATACCCAAACCACTTAGCAAGGTAGCCGCATCGCTTTCGGCATTCCACCCGTCAATTTCAGCAAACCTTTCTTCAAGTTCGGCGGCCCTTAATCCATCAGCCTCTGTGAAATCCAATTTTGAATAAAGAATATTTTTTTCGTTGAGTATCTTCCACAATTCCTCGAAACCCATCATAACTGCATCAATAACGGAAGATTCCTCATATCCGTAGTGATCCTGTTTGAGCACAGACAAACGTTCGCCCGATCCTAGCAATACTTCACCTTTGGTAGAAGCGAGGTCTCCTGCAATAATTTTAAGCAGTGTTGATTTTCCTGCACCATTGGCTCCAATTACCCCATAGCAGTTGCCGGGCAAAAATTTAAGACTGACATCCTGAAAAAGCGGCTTCTTGCCAAACTGTATGGACAGGTTTGAAACAGTGATCATTTTTTAAAATTTTATATCCGTATGAACGTGAAAATTACGGACTGCAAAAGTACGTATTTTATGCATATTATCTAACGGACCGAATTGGTCAATTCTGTTCAACAATTTAGGATGGATCATAATTGTTAATGAGGATGCAAATAAAAAATGAATGATTTCAAAACTTTCGTAAATTTGGACCTGCAAATAACCGTATTTATCTTATGGACTTTAAAGAACTCGCCCAAAGCAGATATTCAGTAAGGAGCTATCAATCAACACCTGTTGAAAAAGAAAAACTCATTACCATTGTTGAAGCTGCTTTGCTGGCACCATCTGCTGTCAATTTTCAGCCATGGAAATTCGTGATTGTCACTGAGCCTGCTCTTTTGGAACAACTTCACAACTGTTACCACCGTGATTGGTTCAGGTCCGCACCGGTCTGTATCGTTGCCATCGGAGATCACGACAAAGGCTGGCGACGGCCGACTGATGATAAGGATTATACAGATATTGATGTAGCCATTGCCATCGACCATCTGATGCTTGCTGCAACTGAATTGGGGTTGGGTACCTGCTGGATCTGTCACTTCAATGCGGAAAAATGCGCAGAAATCTTCAATCTTTCGTCCAATCTGGAACCCATTGCGATGATTCCGATCGGGTATCCTCTCACGGGTGTCATCCCTGAAAAGAAAAGAAAACCGTTGGATCAAATGGTTTTGTGGAATAAGTTTGAAGCGTAAATTACCTTAAAAATTCAAAAGAATCTGCATCAAGCGATACCGGAAATTTTTTTCTGAATCTGCTTAAATCCGTCATGGATATATCACAGGTTTCGACTGCTTCAGTTCGATTACCCAAATTGCAAATCACAACTCCCTTTGGATTAATCATCAAGCTTTCACCGGAATAAACAACTCCCGAACCGTCTGTTCCTGTCCGGTTAACTCCTGCCACATAAAGCTGATTTTCAATGGCTCTCGCCCTTGTAAGGGTTTGCCAGACAAGTTGTCGTGCGTCCGGCCAATTGGCTGTAAACAACATTAAATCAACATCATTGACAGACCTGCACCAAACAGGGAAACGAAGATCATAACAAGTAAAAAGGGCAATTCTCCAACCTAAATAATCTACAACAACCTTTGTGTTTCCGGGATTGAAATACTGATCTTCTCCACCCATGGAGAAAAGATGTTTTTTATCGTAACTAAAAACATCACCGGCCGGTGTGATAAAAAGGAAACGGTTGTAATGATGGTCATTCTCTCTGACAATCAGGCTACCTGCCAGGGCGGCACCTGTTTTTTTTGCTTGCGACTTCATCCACCTGACACTTTCACCCTCCATCGTTTCGGAGAGCATATTTGCCTTCATGGAAAAGCCGGTGGTAAACATCTCGGGCAATACAATCAAATCCGTACTACCTTGAATGGGTACCAGCAGTTGATCAAGTTTCAGCCGGTTGGCCGCAGGATTTTCCCAGGCAACATCCCATTGAACCAGTGAAATTCTTAAAATGTCTGTCATTGCCAATAACAACTATCAATGGTAAATGATTTAATCCAGATCGTCTCCGTAATTCATTCCTTCCGGATTTCTTCCCATGATGCCATGATCCTTGTACCACTGCCTGATTCTTTTCAGGTCAGCCTGCAGATCATCAGTCAGTTCAATCTTGTCAGTATAGCCGATCCGTTTGCGTCCCCAGTCAAAAAAAGCCATGTAAACAGGAATATTGGCAGTTCTGGCAATGGTATGAAACCCTCCTTTCCATTTGGTGACAGGTTTCCGTGTTCCTTCAGGAGCGATGGCCAAATGCATGTTTTCTCGTTTCTCAAACTCCGAAAGTATTTGTTTGATCAAACTGGCTCCTTTTGACCTGTCGACAGGGATTCCGCCCATTCCGCGAACAAAATACCCCAAAGGCCAGAAGAAAAATTCCTTTTTCACCATGGTATTGGATTTCCCGCCAACAGCACGGTAGTAAAGAAATGAAATGATAAAATCCCAGTTGGAGGTATGAGGAATACCCAAAACAATGGCTTTTGGTTCCGGAATTACGCCTCCTACCAGTTCCCAGCCGAATATACGCAAGATTATTTTTGAAAAGAATTTGATCATAGCGAATCAGAATTTGAAACAAAGTTAATCAAAAATTACTTTGGCCTACAAGTGAGAAATGAACCACATTTCCATTTAGATCAATTGCACTCCTGCTCATTTCTTGCTACTTTTGTCGTGAATTCAATACGCTCCATGAACATTTATCCGGAAAATTTCGAAAATAAAACAGGCTTTGACAAAATCAGGGAACTTCTGAGCAACCGATGCCTGAGTGAACTTGGCAAGGAAAATGTGGCAGACTGCAGTTTCTCTTCGGATAATGCCCTGATAGAGAAACAATTGGATGAAACTGTAGAATTCCAGATAATCATCCGGGATGAACTGAATTTTCCGACCGGTTACTTCATTGATATGCGTCCTGTATTAAGGAAATCCAGGATTCAGGGCTCTTTTCTGGAAGTTTTTGAACTCTTCGACCTGAAAAGGTCGCTTGAAACACTCAGATCCATCGTGGCTTTTTTCAAGGAGAAGGAACAGGAAGTATTCCCCCGCCTCTATTTTGTGATCCGTGACATCCGGATATTTCCTTTTCTGTACGAAAAGATAGACCAGATTCTGACCAAAACCGGAACCATCAAAGACAACGCATCGCCGGAACTGGTAAAGATAAGGAGAGAAATTCTGTCGCTGCAATCGGGGATATCCAAAATCATGGCCAAAATCCTCAAGCATGCCCAGGCGGAAGGGTTGGTTGAAAAAGATGTAACAGTTTCCATCCGGGATGGAAGAGCTGTGATTCCTGTACTGTCGAGCAATAAACGAAAGATGAGGGGAATCGTTCACGATGAATCCGCAACCGGGCGAACTTCGTACATTGAACCTGAAGAAATTGTTGAAACCAACAACCGTATACGCGAACTTGAATCAGCAGAAAGACGCGAGATCGTAAGGATTCTCACCAAATTCACAGACGAACTCCGTCCCTATTCCGAAGACCTTGAAAACTCCTATGAAATACTGGGAGTTTTGGACTTTATCCGTGCAAAGGCTTTGTGGTCCAATGAAAGCAAATCGGTAAAACCGGTCCTCACCCACCAACCCGAGCTAAACTGGCTGGATGCCAGGCACCCTCTGCTGGAGCGCAATCTGGCAAGGGAAAAAAGAAAAATCGTTCCGCTGAATATCAAACTGACCAAAGATGATCGACTACTTCTTATTTCAGGACCCAATGCCGGGGGTAAATCAGTTTGCCTGAAGACTGTAGGCCTGCTTCAGTACAGCATCCAATGCGGAATTCCTATTCCGCTTCATCTGGACAGTGTTGTCGGAATTTTCGAGCGGATATTCATCGATATCGGTGACAACCAGTCGCTCGACAACGACCTGAGCACCTATAGTTCGCATTTGAGCGACATGAAATTCTTCGTCAGAAACTGCAATCCGCAATCCCTGGTTTTAATTGATGAGTTTGGGACAGGTACAGAACCGATGCTGGGAGGGGCGATCGCCGAATCGATTCTGAACCGGATCAACCTGCTTAAAAGTTTTGGGGTAATTACGACCCATTACACCAATCTCAAGCACTTTGCTTCTTCGGTTCCGGGTATCGTCAACGGTGCCATGCTATACGATTCCAACCGAATGGAACCACTTTTCCAATTGCAAATCGGAAAACCGGGTAGTTCGTTCGCTTTTGAGATCGCGCGCAAAATAGGCCTGCCTGAAGATATTCTGCAGGAGGCAACCGAAAAAATCGGCAAAGACCACATCGATTTCGACAAACATCTCCGGGATATCGTCCGGGACAAACGCTATTGGGAAACCAAACGCCAGAATATCAGACAATCAGAGAAAAAGCTGGAAGATTTGACTTCCACCTATGAAGAAAATCTTTCTGAAGTCAAAAAACTCAGAAAAGAAATACTGGATAAGGCCAGGAAGGAGGCGGCTGAAATACTTGCATCCTCCAACAAAATGGTAGAACAAACCATCCGGGAGATCAAGGAAGCCTCTGCTGACAAGGAGAAGACGAAGGAGGCGCGAAAAAAACTGGATGAATTCAAAGGAACTGTTTCCATCACCAAGGATACAGAGGATGATCAGATCACCAGGAAGATGGAGAAGATCAGACAGCGGGAAGTACAGAAGAAACTTGGTCCTCAGCACGATGAACCACACAAGGCAGCCAAGCCGCATCCGCTAATACCCAATGAACCTGAAGTAGGAAGCTGGATCAAACTGAAAGATCAGGAAACACCCGGAATAGTTTTGGAGACCAATGGAAACAACCTGGTTGTTGCTTTCGGTCAACTTAGGTCGGTGGTCAAACGTGAAAGAGTTGAAATGATCTCCCATAACGAAGTCAAAAAGACCAGGGAGAACAATACCACTGCAAGAATTAGTCAGGAAATCAATGACCGGAAATTGAATTTCAAACCCAGAATTGATGTTCGTGGCTTACGTGCAGAGGAAGGTCTTCAAAAAATACAGGAATTTATTGATGAAGCCATCATGGTAGAAGCCCATGAATTACATATTCTTCATGGAAAAGGAAACGGTATTTTACGGGAGCTTATCAGGGCTTTTCTGAAATCTGAGCCTGCCGTCAAAAAATTCAGGGATGAACATGTCCAGTTTGGCGGATCAGGAATCACTATTGTTGAGATGTGATCAGATCTGCTAAAGTATTGGTAGGAGGACTTAAATTCCGAACTTTCCGCATTCAACATGAAAAATCACAATATCCTTACTGGCTTGTTCCTGGTTGAATCAATTGATCAGGTATACTCCCTCAGGCAGGATCACGGATGCTTTACCCGGATCGGCAATAATCGTTTTTGTGGTGGTTACATTTGTCACTTTCCAATGTATCCGGGGTTTTTCGACAGGTAATAACTCAGCTACTGAACCGGTCGGCACCGTAACATTCAATGTAATTTTCCCCATCACATCCCTTTGCCATTTTACTTTCACATCTCCTGTCGGAGCATGGTAAACTGCATTGACAGCGTTGAGTCCATCCGGAAAAGAAGGAGCCAATAGGAATTTCCTGAAGCCTGGCTCATTCTCCAATGGGCGGATACCTGCCAGCCAGCGAAAATACCATTCAGACACCGTTCCAAACATGGGATGGCAGTTGGAGTAGGTATTTTCACTCTCTTTCCACGTTTCCCAAATGGTGGTGGCACCCCGGTTGATCATATATCCCCATCCGGGGAATTCAGTACTGTTGACAATCCGATATACTTCATCCGTGTGGCCTGTCATGGAAAGGGCTTCAAGAATGTATTTGGTACCGAATATTCCGGTGGTAAAATGTCCGGCTGGAGCCTTTCTGACAGCACTAAGCAGTGAATCTGCAACTGCTGGCAACTCATTTTCCGGTATGATCCGGTAGTAAATCAATGCTGCAAACAAGGTCTGTCTGTTGATAGGCCCATCCACAGGTTTATGCCAATAAAGATCGAGAAGCTTTCGGGAAAGAAATTTCTCCAGATCACTGAATTTCGTGACATTCGGCTCGTCATTTTTCAGCGCTGCAAATCTTTTCATGATCCGCGCACATTCGAGGTAATGGGTGGTACCGATTAATTGAACAGGAACTTTTTCGAGTGATTCGTGGTCGCTCAGACCCTTGTCAATAATTCCTTCGGGGTGCAAGGTGGCAACCTTATTCATCCAGTCAAGGTCTTTTTTATAAAATTCGTTCACAATGGCCGTGTCACCATAATACCGGAACAATTTGGACTGAGTGGTCAGAAAAGCAGATTCCCAGCTTATACCGCAATATTTAATCCCAACAAAAGGTGCCGTATCAATAAAAACAGAATCTCTCATCGCATCTTCCCAGTCATAAATGGTCTTGCGATAGAAAGAATGCATGTCGAAATTATATATAAATGATTCACTCGTCGCATTCAAATCACCACCGTAACCGAACTTCTCCCTTGCCGGACAATCTGACTGAACTGAAATAAGATTGTTGAGAAATGTCTGTCGACAGACGATCTGAATTTGGTTTAACAGGTCGGACGAACAAGAAAATTGATTCTGATTTTCAACACCACTGTGAAATTCAATGGCTTCCATATCATCATTAGCCGGTAAATAATCCAATCCGGAAATCTCTGCATACCTAAATGTATGAAAAGAAAAATGTGGCTGCCAGGTTACTTCCCTTGTCTTTCCAAAAATATAACTATCTGTCTGCCAAGCAATATCAGGCGAACCCGGACCACCGCTCTTTTTTCGCTTAATCTGGCCTGCCACCGTTGTCATAGGATTCAAGGTGCCATTGTCATACAAACGCTCTCCAAACCTGAAGACGATGGTATCACCAGGCTTTCCTTTCATTTTAATCTTGTATAGCCCTGTCAGATTGACACCGAAATCAACAATAATTTGAGGACCAGAATGACGTATCTGAACCGGTTTGATGGTACGTCTCACTTTTACGGCCGGGAAAAAAGCGGGTACGATGGCTCCGCCCGGTGATTCGAAATGATCTGCATTTTTCCACAAACTGTCGTTGTAGCCGGAAAATTCCCAACCTGTTACCTCTTTGCGGGCATCATACATTTCGCCGAGATAGACATTGTTCCGAAGGATCGGACCTTCCATGGTCTTCCAGTTGCCATCTGTTACAATTTCTTCCGTGGATCCGTTTACATATTCAATCTGAAGCCGGGCAATAAACCTTGGCTGACCGGTCGGCAAACTTTGCCTAAGATTAAAATTGCCAAACATCCGGAGTGGAAGCGAATTGTAAAAACCGTTTCCCAACATGGTCCCTACCACGTTTTTTCCTAGCCTGATCTGGGCAGAGATGTCATATACCGCAGAATATATTCGTTTACTGAAGTTGGTCCATGCCGGATCGAGCAGATTATTTTCGACCTTTTGACCGTTAATGAAAATAAGATAATAGCCTGCTGCCGTGATGGTTAAAGTGCCCTTTAAAATTTTCCCTGTGATGTTGAATTCCTTGCGGAAAAGTGGCGCGGGATGATCCCCGTACAAAAGCGAATCATTTGCTATTACCTTTTCATTATTTCCAATCCAGATTGCATTTGACATATCTGTCAAATCCCTTTGATTCATTTTCAGATTTTGTGCCTGTAACCGCACACTACCCAACAGGAATAGCAGCACCAAGGCCAAGGATATTTGATTGATCTTGCAAAACAAAATGATCGTTCGATTCATGATCGATTATCTAAGTGAAAATAATAATTCAGGAGAGAGCAAAATGGAATAGAAATGGCTTGTTTCCCGCCTCCGGATCGATGGTTTATTCTTCGGTTACGAAATAATACCGGCTTGAATTCCAAAGCATTATGAGAGTAATACCCTATCTAATCAATACATCCATTTAACCAAATCGTTGCTGCGGATGCCATTCGCCGGGAAAGGGTGTTTAGCATCAAACGGGTAGAGCGCCCTTTGATCTTCAATTACAATCATCTCCTCCTTTACAGTACCATCAGAGTTCAATGCTTTTGATAGATCGAGCCCAAGATATTTGGCAAGGAAAGGATAGACGGCAGCTCTCTTGTTGGTATCATAGCCATGTTTATCGTTGGGCAAATGAACATTTTGAACTTTGTCCGCCTGACCAAAAAGCTGATAAATATATTTCAGATGAGGTAATTCCACCACCGGATTGTTTTTTGTCCAGTCGCCACCGTCAGATACCAGCAACATAGGTCGCGGTGCAGCACAAGCAGCAATTTCAACATTGTTCGTCTGAAAATCAACATCTTTATGGATCGGCATGCCACTTTCACAAACGCAACCTCCGAAGAAATGGGCAGATACCATGACAACAGGAACAGAAACTTTAACCCGCTGATCAATTGCCGCCAGCAGGAAAGTCTGGGTTCCGCCACCGGATGCACCTGTACAGGCAATTTTTTCGGGATCAGCACCCATTTCAAGAATGAAGTCAAGACATCGAATGCTGTTCCACAACTGTAGCTTCAACACTTCAGGATGGTCATGTTTCCAGCCGAATTCGCCCATCTGACCGTATCCCACCATATCGTACCCGAAAACCATCGCCCCCATTCTGGCAAAAGCGGCAAAACGTTTTTGCGCATCAGGACGGTATCGACCAACATCACCCGGTTTTGACCAATGACCATGCGGACTGATTATCCCAGGTAACCTACCTTTTGAAACAGTCGGAGTATAAAGACTTCCGGTCACATAAACACCAGGCAAACTTTCGAACGCCACATTCTGAACCTGGTATCCATCGTATACACGCTTCTCCCCGATAATGGCATTTAATGGACACTTTTGTGGGAATTTTTCAAGTCCGGTACCTTTCAAAATGTGTTGCCTGATCAATTGAGCCCTTTTCTCCCAATCTTTCTGAGTGGTATACTTCAGTTTTTGCGTCTCCAAAAATGATTTTCCCTCGGCTTCTGTCCAGTAATCGCCGACACACAAACTATTTTTGGAACCAATATCGGGTTTATGCGCTTCCTGGGAATTGGCTGCAAGAGTGAAACACAGGATTATTCCTGCAATCAGAAGTTTAAAATTGTAATTCATGTTGTAATAATTAGTTTGAAGGATCAATATGGATTCATATCTACTTAATATTCAATAAATATATTTTTAAATAACACAACAACTTCATTTTTTTTCGTATATTAATACTTTGGTTCCAAAATAAGGAAAAAAGCCTTCATTCCGGGCAATCAGGAATACTTTTAGTAATATTCGGCCAGAATATTTGACACATGATAAATCATTTATGCTTACAGTCAATTAATATTTAACAATATATATTTCTACATATTCAATCTTTATCAGTAAAAAATTAGTGTAATATAAAAATTACTTACATAATATTTCATTATTTTTGTCACGAATCCAACCTAACCTTAATCGTCAGAGTTGTCTTTTTGACTGGATTCAAATAGGACAAGCAAGAAAAGAAAATTCTGAAAATGCATGATGGTTTTGTATATTGACGATTCCGGTTCCATTTGATTTTTTATAACTTTATTGTGACATTTGGCGATCGAAAATAATTGTATCCATCATCAACATGTGTCATAAAATTAAAACGGATTAAAATTCATTCAGGTCAGGTAAAAACTGTTTCACAAAAAAAAGTGCTTAATTTGTAATTATAACAAATTTAACATTTGAATACATTCCTTAGGATTCTGTTAACAGAATAATTCCAGGAAATACCTTACTTTACTGAATCGCATAATCAATTATTTAAAATCGGAGCAACTTTAATAATTTTCTAAAAAAGCCATGATTGAAATGAACATTTTGGTCAAAATTAGGTTATTAAGGTATTACTTTCGACGTCAGATCCAAAGCTAAATATCACACGAAGTTACCATGAGGCACAAAATATTGATTATTGATGACGAAAAGAGCATAAGGCTGCTTTTAGAAAATTTTCTTTCGAAGTCTTATGAGGTAGAAAGCAAGAGCGATGGGTTGGATGCGTTAGAATGGCTGGAGGGAAATCTCCCCGATCTGATTATATGTGATTTACAAATGCCGAACATGGATGGTTACTTATTTCTGGAGAAAGTGAGACAAAGGGGATACACCAGACACACACCGATCATTATGTTGTCAGGCGTAGAGAGCAGTAAGGAAAGAATAAAATGTTACCGGCTGGGTGCGCAGGATTTTTTGGCAAAACCTTTCAACCCCGAAGAACTTGCGGAATTAATCAATAAAAACCTGTTCCCTGTTCATTATGCCGTAAAATGGTAGTGTCGCAATTGGCACTAACCAATTTTGTCTGACCTATTTGCACAAATTGGATCAAAAAAATGGAAAACAAATTAGAGATATTATATATAGGCCGACTATCCGATAACATTCAGGTATTGGTTGATCATCCTGAAATAAATATCAAGCATTGTCCCAATGCACTGGATGCTACCAATTATCTCAAATCCGGAATAACGCCGCATGTTGTCATATCAGAAAATTATTTATCAGGGGGTGATGGCTTTGAAATGCACAATTGGTTAAGGGAGAGACACGATTTCGACAGGGTTTCATTTATTCTGATTGCACATGAATTTAAGGAGGAGCTATTTAAAACAGCTTTTACAACCAGGATTGATGATTTATTTATTGTTCCCCTAGCCTCTGCTGAAAATATGATCAGCCGCATGCGGTTTCTCGTTGAATACAGAAACAAATATTCAATTTCCACCTATTCTCAGTTGGAAAAGCAGGATATAAAATATGAGATGCCTGCAATCAAACGATTGTTTGATTTGTTTGTGGCATTCTCTGCATTAATTGTATTATCCCCGGTTTTGCTGCTTGCCGCTTTGGCAATCCGACTCGAATCGAAAGGTAAAGCATACTATATTTCCAAAAGAGTAGGCAGGGAGCCGTTTAATTTTTATAAGCTGCGTTCGATGAAAACAGGTGCAGATGCGGAACTAAACAATCTGGCAAAAGACAAGAATCAGTACTCCATGTCATCCGGCCATGCTGAAATCGACTTCGTCTCACCATGTCCTGTGTGTGCAAAATTATCCGAAGGGAAAAGTTGTTCTCCCATTATGCACATTGGTAATCACAGCATCTGTGATTATTGGTATCATACTCAGAAAAGGGCGATTGCCAAAACTAAATCTGCTTTTATCAAAATTGCGGAAGATCCAAGGATTACCAAAGTCGGTAAATTCATCAGGAATACCAGCATCGATGAGTTGCCTCAGTTATTCAACGTCCTAAAAGGCGATATGTCGATCGTAGGCAACCGACCTTTACCTGTTTACGAAGCCGAATTGTTAACCAGAGGCCAATCATCCAAACGTTTTTTAGCTCCCGCGGGCATTACCGGTTTGTGGCAGGTTGAACTTCGTGGCAGAGGAGGTAATATGTCAGAGGAAGAGCGAATGAAACTGGACAATGAATATGCAGATCATTTTATCGGGAATAACTATTCTTTCTGGTATGATTTTAAACTAATTTTAAGGACCGTTCCTGTCCTGTTTCAAAAAATTACCGTTTAACTCTTGCCTGATTAATCATATTATATTCATTTCCGAAAAAACCTTTAAGTCAAAAAATAAGTTTAAAAGCAAAGCCAGAAAAACCTAAGCCATGAAAAGTCATTTTCGTAATCTATCCGTAATTGTCATCCTGTTGGCATGGCATGTTTCAGTCATTGCGCAGGAATCAAAATCCTTCGATTTATTGAAAGATGATGTAGAATCAGAACTTCCGCCATTAAGCATGTTAATTGATTCGGCGATCATTCATAATCCGTATGTTAAATTCAGGGATAATCAAAAAATAATAAGCCAGGAGAATCTTCGAATCAATCAAAAACAATGGACCCGAAATCTTGGATTTCAGTCGGATATCAGGTATGGTACATTTAATAATTTTAATAACTATACCACTGGAGCACAATCACCAGATGTTACATCCACTTTAACCACAGAATTTAATTATGGAATCGGAGCTTATATTCGAATACCTTTTGAGGATATTTTCAACCGGAAACATCAGGTAACAACGGCAAAAATGCAACTCGTACAGGCTGAAAATATGGCAAATGTTCAGAAAGATGAACTCAGACAGGTTGTAATCAGACAATATAACGAAGTGATATTAAGACAGCGACTGATGAAAATTAAGTCCAAATATCTTGAAATACAGAGATTTAACATGGAAACTTCCGAAAAGGATTTTCATAGCGGAGCCTCGACTGTCACAGATTATTCCAGAGTCGCAGAATTACTGGCTATGGCAGAATCTGATTTTCAGACAACTAAAGTCGAATTCAATACTGCGTACCTGATTTTGCAAGAAATAGTTGGCTTCAAATTCAATCTCAACAACTCAATCAAGAACTAATATGAAATTGTCAGAAATCTACAGAATCCTCAGACATCACTTTTTTTTAATCCTGGTTGCCCCGATTTTACTCGCATTGATTGTGATTATCCTTACAAGAAATCCGGCATTTAAGTTTAGCTCAGAAACCACCTTATACACAGGTTTCACGTCCACTTCTACAGTTGACATGAGTAAATCATCCAACTACTTTACGGTCAATACTGCATTTGATAACCTGATCAGTGTCATCACATCGCGGGAAACCCAGCAGGAAGTGAGCATCAGACTGTTGGCTCAGCACTTAATGCTGGCACGGAACAATCCACGCTTCTTCACGGAGAAATCGTACGATGAAATCCACAGAATCACTCCTGCCTACGTAAAGAAGCTGGTTGTTAAATCCAATATCCAGTTAAACAATTCTGACAGAAATAATTTTTCTTCCCTGAATTCGCAGATAACTCCTGGAGTTTCAATACCAGCCTCCATTGATCCGTTTGAATTTGAACAAACAGTTGCGAACCTTAAAACGCTGATGTTAAGCAGTGATACCAACTATGTGTACAAACTGTTAAATTATGACCATCCCCATTATTCAATTGAAGCTATCTCCAACATCGTTGTAAAACGAGTTGAAAACAGTGACCTTCTTAAAATCAAATACGAATCAGATGATCCAGGCATTTCTCAACAAACCCTGAATATTTATTCTGACGTTTGTATCAAAAACTACAAAAGAATCGCTGAAAACAGATCAGATGCAGTCATTAAATATTTTGACAAGCAACTGGAAGAGGCAGCAAAAAATCTGAAAGTTGCTGAAGACAAATTATTGGAATTCAACAACAGCAATAAAATCATTAACTACAATGAGCAAAGTAAGGCTGTTGCAATTGCCAAGGAAAACCTTACAGATGAATACAACAATAAAAGGACAAAACTGGCGGGTGTAGAGGCAGTTATTAGAAGACTGGAGGAAAAACTGGGATCTCAGAAGCAAGTCCAACTTCAAAATTCCAACCTGATCGATCAAAGAAGTCAGCTTGGAGAATTGAATTACCAGATTTCCTCTGCGGAAGTCATAGGGTCATCCGATCCGGCCAATGCACTGAGGTTAGCTGATCTGAGAAGACAGGCTGATAAACTGAAAAATGAAATCAGAGCTTCAGCAAGTTTAATCTCCACCTCAGGAACAACAACTGATGGATTACCAATTGCAACCATATTGAAAGACTGGATAGACAATGTTGTGGAGTCTGAAAATTTGAAAGCAAGCATCGGTGTTTTGGAAGAAAGGATGAAGGAACAACAGAAAGAGTATTCAGTCTATGCACCTGCAGGATCCAATATTAAAAGAATTGAACGGGAAATTACCGTTTCTGAACAAAGATATTTAGACATCCTTCATTCTTTGAATCTGGCCAAACTTAAAATGCAGGACAACGAATTATCATCAAATATCAAAATTTTTGATGAACCCTTTTTCCCTTTGACTCCAGTGCCGACAAAACGGAAAATTATGGTAGCTCTTGCAGCGATGATGGGTCTATTTATTGTTTTGGCCTACATTTTCCTGATTGAATTTCTGGATAACACACTCAAGAATCCTTCGAAAGCCTCCGCAATCATTAAACAACCAGTTATCAGTGTAATTCCGAAAATCCTGCTTAAACACGGAAAAGTAAATCTGACTGTTATATTTGACCGTTTGCTGGATATTACGGTTGAATATATCGAACTATTTCTGAATGAGAAAAAATCCGTCAATCACACGAAGACATTATTGTTTTTCAGCACTTTGCGAACAGAAGGAAAATCCGTCCTGGTTACGAATCTGGCGCAGAAACTGGGAGACCATGGGAAAAAGGTCCTTGTAATTAGTTATGATCATGAATTGATAGATCATCACAACCAACCTCCAACCGAGGATGCAGGAAATACCGGAGATAATTCTGTTGCAAAACGTACAGCAAAGTGGAAGAGGTCGTCCAAACATGAAAACCTAGGATATCATGGGAAACATATAGACCACAAAAACCCATTATTGATAGAGCCGGCTGATGAATTCAAAAAATTCGAATTGGTTCGCTTCGTTGCCAACGGAAGTTTTTATTCCGTTACTAATTATAAGGACATTGTGAAATTATGTGGACATACACTTTCATTTACACCTGATTTTGTATTGATTGAATTACCGTCTATCATGTATAATTCATATCCGGTAACCTTGCTTTCAAATTCCGACCTGGCTATTTTGGTTTGCCGTTCAAATAGAGCTTGGACTCAGTCTGATCAGGCTGCTTTTGACCGGTTCACCAGGTTTACTGACAAAAAGGCCGTAGTTATACTGAATGGTGTAGAGCTTTCAGTAGTTGATTCTGTTTTGGGTGATTTTTCCGAAGATATTAGTTGATTACCGAAGCAACACGAAATCATATCAAAAAAGTATTAACGCCATTCGGGTCAAAATCTTTTGATTGAAAAATTTATTTAAAAAAATAGTTAGAGAAGATAACTTCCTCTCTTTATCCGGGAATCTGGCCATTGCATTTTTTGCTTTTGCCGGTTTCGCGCTTTTGGCCAGAAGTTTTAATATGGAGGATTTCGGCAAATGGGTTTTATTTACCGCATCCTATGCATTTATTGAAATGTTCAGACTTGGGATCACCAATACTGCCATTGTCCGTTATCTTTCTGGTTTAAGCAACGAAGAACGTCAAAAATTTATAGGATCCAATGCCCTCATCGGTTTGGTCGCCACCTTCCTTATCAGTTCAATTCTGATCATCTGCAATTACTTTTTTGCTGAACCAATCCGGCATGCAGGCTATGAACTCTTTTTCATTTGGTATCCTTTTATGGCACTGGCCAACCTTCCGATGAACAATGCAGTGGTTGTGATGCAGTCTGATCAGAAGTTCGGAAAGATTCTGCTGCTCCGGATACTTGAAAGCGGCACCTTTTTTGTGATGGTTGTACTCAATTATCTTTATTTGAATATGACCTTGACCCAGATCGTACTTGCTTACATCATTATTGATTTGTTCGTTTCAGGATTCTGTATACTGAATGGTTGGGATGGTATAAAATTCATCACAAAAGCGACCAGGAAATCTTCACGTACACTTTTGGATTTTGGAAAATATACTACTTTCACACTGATCGGGACTAATTTATTAAGAAGCACCGATGCATTTATTATTAGTTTAAGTCCGCTTGGTACGGCGACTGTGGCACTGTACAGCATTCCTATGAGACTTACAGAACTTCAGCAAATACCGTTGCGAAGCTTTGCTGCTACGGCATTTCCCAAAATGTCAAAAGCAAGTATGAATGAGAAAATTAAGGAAGTGAAGGACTTATTCTACACCTACGCGGGAGCGATTTCCATCTTGTTTGTATTCTTCAGCCTGTTCGTCTTTATTTTTGCGGACCTTTTTGTACTGATTCTGGGCGGAAAACAATATACGGGAGTAGATCCGGTAACCGGTTTCAATGCGGCAACGATCGTACGGATTTTTTCCATTTACGGGCTTCTGCTTCCGATTGACCGACTGACCGGAATTGGTCTTGACAGCATCAACAGACCTGACAAGAACTTCATCAAGGTATTGTTTATGGTTATTACCAATATCATAGGTGACCTGATTGCAATTTTTGTATTCAAATCATTGTATTTGGTTGCTATTACTTCCATACTTTTCACTACACTTGGTGTTTGGATCGGATTTCATTTCCTGAGTAAGGAATTGGATCTGGAATTTGTTCAGATCTACCGGAAAGGAGTGTCTTTTTATCAATCATTGTTCCGGGAGGTAAAATCTCATTGGAACAATCGGCATCCGGAGGCTCAAAGTAATTGACAGTTATTAATTGGTGTTGATTTTAAAAAAGAAAATGAATTAGATATAGGTTAACGCCGACAGAAATATATTTCATTGGTAACGATGTCTATTTCATAGCGTAAACAGAACAATAATGGACACATGAACATAACAGGTGCAGGATACAATAATAGACTATTGAAACAACTTAACCCAATAATGTAAGGATTACTATGCCAGGTGTAAATAACCCTTTTGAAAGTGGAAGCGGATCGGACCGGACCCTAAGCCCCTTATATATCCTGTTACTTGTCATAGTGATGGGTATCTTTGCATGGCTTACCAGCCAGATGAACCTAGCGGTTGGACTGATTTTGATCGGACTTCCATTTGTCTTCATTTACTTGGTTTTCTTATTTAAGAGACCCGTTTTGGGTTTGTATACTGCAGTTGTATTTTCATTTTTGCTCAACGGGATGGGTCGATATTTTACGAATATACCACTTGGTCTGATGATGGATGGTATTCTGATTGGAACATTTATTTCACTCTTCTTCAGTCAAATTTACCGGAAAGTTGACTGGACCCTGGCAAATAAGGATATTACCTGGCTTGCCATTTTTTGGTTTGCCTATGCACTGCTTGAATTTTTCAATCCGGAATTCAGAAGTATGGGAGCATGGATCAGTGGCATCAGGAGTGTTTCTTTTTATATGTTGATGATTGTTCCGCTCGCACTAATCCTGATGAATACCAACAGGCATTTAACCATCTTTTTCTATTTGTGGGGAGGTTTTTCACTTTTGGTATCTCTCAAAGGAATTATTCAGAATTTTATTGGTGTTGATCCGTGGGAGCAAGCCTGGCTTAATCAGGGTGGGGCTGTAACCCATGTCATATTCGGTAACCTTCGGATTTTTTCGTTTCTAAGCGATGCCGGACAATTTGGCGCCAATCAGGCCTACTCTGCCTTGGTCGCAGGCATCCTATTCTTTACTGAGACGACTAGAAAAAACAAAATATTTTTTGCATCTGTTGCAATTCTAGGTTTTTACGGAATGATTCTGTCAGGAACAAGGGGAGCGATAAGTGTGCCTATTGCAGGATTGGCAGCTTTCATTGTGCTGAGAAAAAATTTCCTCATCACCATTTCAGGCATTCTTTTGCTGATACTCATAGTTGTGTTTTTTAAATTTACCTACATCGGACAGGGCAACCAGTATATCAGAAGAACAAGATCTGCTTTTGACATGAATGATCCTTCCTTTCAAGTACGTCTTGAAAATCAGCAGAAATTGAGGGTGTACCTCGCAACCAGACCATTTGGCGGCGGATTGGGACAGGCCGGTGTGAAGGCACAGCGGTTTTTACCCGATACCTATTTATCAAGTATACCTACCGATAGCTGGTATGTCATGATTTGGGCGGAAGAAGGAATCGTGGGACTCTTGCTCCATTTGTTCATTCTTTTTTACATTGTAGGTAAATCCTCCTATCTGATCATGTTTAAGATCCGGGATCCGATATTGAAAATGAAAATGGCTGCCCTTACCTCCGGAATGTTTGGTGTGATTGTTGCTTCCTATGGAAATCAGGTGTTAGGTTCGTTGCCGACGTGCATACTAATTTATATTTCGATGGCACTCATGATCAATTCAGAAAAACTGGATGATCAACAGATGTTAATCTTGGATGAAACGACAACAAAATAGTCCATTTATTGGTTATACCTTTTAGAATCAGAATCATATTACTTAAATATGGATGAAAATAAAATATTATGAATTTACTGTCTGATTTGTATCCATTCGAAATTCTCGTTGTGGATGATAATTTCGTCAATCAGAAATTGATTCAGAAATTATTTGAAGTATTGGGTTACAGAATTGATCTGGTTAAAAATGGCCTTGAAGCATGCAATGCTACTGTAATAAAGGATTATCATCTGGTCTTTATGGACATACAGATGCCTGAAATGGATGGCTATGAGGCCACCAGGATTATTCTTGAAAGGCTTGGCCCAAATGCTCCGGTCATCATTGCACTTACGGCCAGTGCAGCCAAAGGGGACAAAGACAAATGCAGACTTACCGGTATGAGCGATTATTTGGCCAAACCGGTCAGGATTCAGGATCTGAGTGCAATGATTAGTCATTGGGGTGAACTAAAAAAGGACCTGTTTGCCGATACTGTTGACAAATAAAATTTATTCACAGGCGAACAATGGATTATCCACTGGTTTCAATTATTACAGTAAATTACAACCATCCGGAGGTAACTGTTGCTTTGCTGATTTCTCTTCAGAAAATCAGTTACCCAAATATTGAAATCATTGTGGTCGACAATGCTTCACAGGAAAGCCCTGAAATCATTAAAACTACCTTCCCTAATATCATTTTTATTCAAAACTTAACCAACCTGGGCTTTGCTGGAGGAAATAACCAGGGAGTAAGAATAGCCAAAGGCAAATATCTGCTTTTCATCAATAATGACACCGAAGTCTCTCCCAATTTTCTTGAACCACTCGTTTCAAAATGTGAATCAGATCCGAAAACGGGAGGAGTCAGTCCGAAGATTAAATACTTTTACCAGCCAGATACCATTCAATTTTGCGGTCAGGGTCCGATGAATCCCTATACCATGCGAAGCTTTGGATATGGAAACAAAGCAAAAGATTTTGGTCAGTTTGAGTTGGATCGTGTGACGAGTTTTTTGCATGGAGCAGCTATGCTTATACCTGCATCTGTCATCCAGCAAGTAGGTCTGATGCCGGAATGCTATTTTTTGTATTACGAGGAGTTGGACTGGAGTTGCCGCATCACCCAATCCGGTTACCGGTTATGGTATGTTCACGATTCAGTCGTAATGCACAAGGAATCGGTTTCAACGGGGAAAATGACACCTTTCAAGACCTATTACATGAATCGCGCCCGTTTACTTTACCTGCGAAGAAACTTGCATGGATTGACTTTTGTGGTAGCTATTCTTTATCAGATTTTTGTTGCTATTCCTAAAAATTCAGTTGTATTCTTCTTCCGTGCCGGAAAAGGTCACTTCAAGGCATATATGAAAGCAATATACTGGCAATTTCAAAACATGTTTTCAAAACAGATCCACCTGAATCCTAAATTAATCGAATAAACAACAGCTCAATGAATTTATATTTGCTACTCCTGTTCAACATCATACAGATCATTCTCCTTGTTATATTGGGATTGTCACTCCTATATATTTTTCTTTTTTCCATGGCGGGATTGTTGTATCAACAAAAACCGTATCCTGAAACCATGGTAAAAAGAAAAATTGCGGTATTAATCCCCGGGTATAAGGAGGACGAAGTGATTGTGGAAGTCGCAGAGGAAGTCCTGTTACAAAATTATCCCAAAGACCGTTTTGATGTAATCATTATTGCAGATTCATTTCAACCTGAAACGATTGCGAAGCTCAAACAATTACAAGTTATCGTAATTGAAGTCTCTTTTGAGAAAAGTACGAAAGCCAAAGCCCTCAACAAGGCAATGGAATTGCTGGATGACTCCTATGATCTGGCCATCGTTCTGGATGCAGACAACATCATGGCTGCAGATTTTCTCTCTAAAATGAACAGCACCTTCGAAAAAGGATGGACCGTTGTACAGGGGCACAGAACTGCAAAAAACCTGAATACTTCATGGGCCATCTTAGATGCCATCAGCGAAGAGATCAACAATCACATCTTCCGCAAAGGTCATAGAGTTCTAGGACTTTCAGCCGCAATTATCGGATCAGGAATGGCATTCCGCTACCCATTTTTCAAGGAACTAATGAGACCAGTAAAAGCAATTGGAGGTTTTGATAAGGAAATTGAGTTGAAGCTGACAAGCGCCGGCCATACGGTCGAATACCTCAATAACGCGATGGTATTTGATGAAAAGGTGCAGAATTCGGAGGTATTCCGACATCAGAGACGACGCTGGCTTTCTGCCCAGTTTCACTATTTCAGACAGGATATTTTCAAGGCCATAAAAGCACTGTTTACAAAAGGAAATGTCGATTATTTCAACAAAACCATTCAATTTATTCAGCCTCCCAGAATTATATTGCTTGGTCAAGTGTTATTTTTCAGCGTTGTTTATTTCATTTTCAACTTGTTTCTCCACAACGATCCGGTTTATTCCATTTTCTGGGTATTGATGCTCTTTTTTACTTTTCTCACTTTCCTTTTTGCGGTACCTTCTTCGTTTTACAATAAAAATACATTAAAGGCACTTATCAGTCTGCCAAAGGGTATGATTCTGATGCTCGATTCGCTTTTGAAAATCAAAGGTGCCAATAAACAATTTATCCATACCAAACATACATCTTCAAAAACAAACTGATGTGAAAAGGCAAGGTAATTCATTGACTGCCAGGATAAAATACTTGATTAATCATTGACTATCTGAAAATATGAAGTATGATCAAAAATCGTGACATTGTGGTAGTTGGTATCCAGGCCTGGGATATTGAGATTGGAAGCAACTGCAAAAATATTGCACAGGAGTTGTCTAAAAATAACCGTGTGCTGTATGTCAATTATCCTCTCGACCGGATTACCAAATTCAGACATATAAAGTCTGAAAGAGTAATCAAAAGGGTTCAAATTCTGAAACGCGGACAATCCGAGGTCCTTGAAATTTCTCCTAATTTGTGGAATCTGTATCCGGCAACACTTTTGGAGTCAATCAACTGGATTTCTCATCCGGGATTATTCGACTTTTTCAATTACATCAACAACAAAAGGTACGCGAAACAAATCCAACACGCCATTGATCAGCTTGGATTGAAGGATATTATTCTTTTCAACGACAGTGACATGTTCAGAAGTTTCTACCTAAAGGAATTATTGAAACCTGAGACCTATATTTACTACACTCGGGATAACCTGATCGCTGTCGATTACTGGAAAAAACAAGGAGTCAGAATTGAAGCGATGCACATGAGAAAAGCGGATCTCGTGGTCGCCAATTCTACTTATCTCGCGGCTTTGGCCAAAAACTACAATCCTGATTCCTTTTATGTAGGCCAAGGTTGTGATGTGAAGCAATTTGATTCTGCGCTTGTTACTTTGGTGCCTGAAGATATTGCCAATATTCAAAGACCTGTTATTGGATACATCGGCGCATTGCTGTCGCTACGACTCGATATTGAAGTTTTGGAATACATTGCAGAAAACCGTCCACAATGGAGTTTGGTGTTGGTAGGACCTGAAGATGCGGCCTTTGAAAGAAGCCGACTGCATCAGATGAGCAATGTTCATTTTTTGGGAAATAAAAATAGTGATGAACTCCCCTCCTACCTGAACCGATTTGATGCAGCAATCAATCCGCAGGTGCTTAGCCCTGTAACCATTGGGAATTACCCACGTAAAATCGACGAATACCTGGCGATGGGAAAACCAACCATTGCCACCAAAACAGAAGCAATGAGCGTATTTGCAGCGTACACCTACCAGGCAGAAAATAAGGAAGAATACATCGTTTGTATCGAAAAGGCTTTGGCGGAGGATAACGACACCTTACACCAATACAGAGAGAAATTTGCCAGGCAACATACTTGGGAAAACAATGTCAATGAAATTGCGAAGGCCGTGGAAATCGTGAAATCGAGGAATTTAAAAGGCAGGATATGAGCATCAAAGAAAAAATCAAGGCAAATCCCCGACTTAAAAGACTGGTTCTTTCGGCGATGATTCCTAAAAATCAGGCAAGACCGAGACTTTGGGTTAAATGGTTCTTAAACCCATTTGTGCACAAGAAAGGTAAAAATGCCAGGATTTGTTCACGAAGCAGAATTGATGTTTTGCCATTTAATCAATTTATTCTGGGAAATGACTCCACCATAGAAGATTTCTGTACCGTCAATAACGGCGTTGGAGATATCATTATTGGGGATCGTACCCGAATTGGAATGGGTAATGTTTTGATTGGCCCAGTAACCATCGGAAACGATGTAATACTTGCCCAAAACATTGTTTTATCCGGATTGAATCACGGGTACGAGGATATCAATCTGCCGATTCATCATCAAACTGTCACCAGGAAAATAATTATCTTGGAGGATGAAGTTTGGATAGGAGCTAATTCTGTGATTGTCGCAGGTGTTACAATTGGTAAGCATTCTGTAGTTGCAGCAGGCTCGATCGTAACCAAAGATATACCTCCCTACTCCGTCGTTGTAGGAAACCCGGCAAAAATCATCAAACAATATAACCCTCAATCGGGCTTATGGGAACGCATTTAATAACCTGATTTTGTACAATTTAACTTCGGCTTCTTGAAGTTATATCGAAAAACAATAACTTTTTATAGTTTTAAGGACAATTTTTTATTATTACATGAATCATATGAATCTGGATTCCAGCCAAAATAGTTTGACCCATATAATTAACACTTCAATATGTGAACCTGTTGAAATGAAGGATGTCCTTGAAAACTTTCAGGAAATTTCTTCTAAATTCTCAGAGCATATTGCTGTTTTTGACGCCGGCACATCGTATAGTTATAAACAACTCTTTCAGGATGTCGGCAAACTTTCGGCTGAACTAAAGGCAGGACAAATTAGCGAAGGAGATGTGGTTGCCGTGATTATCGATCGCAACTACAACTATTTTGTTTCTATCCTTGCTATTTTGAATTGTAATGCTGCATTTTTACCTGTCGACCCAAACTTTCCTGAAGAAAGAATTGAGTTTTTCTGTACAGATGCGAATGTTTCACTGATACTTTGCGATCAGAATAATATTGCTTACCCTAATAATATCAAGGCATTAGATGTTTCGAAATGTTTAAAAACGAGGATGTTTTCAACTTATCCATCCACAATTTTTAATCCGGAAAGTGTTGCGTACATCATTTATACCAGCGGTTCAACAGGAATTCCCAAAGGGGTAAAAATATCCAGGAAGGCATTGGCCAATTTTATTTCAGGAGCCATCAGTTTATATCACATTACATCGGAAGACAGGGTTTTACAATTCTCCAATCTTTCATTTGATGCCAGTATTGAAGAGATATTTTGCTCATTTTGTTCAGGAGCTTCTCTTTATTTGCGCACAGATGAAATGTTGCTGGCCAACGAATTAATCCAATTTTCGGTCGTTCATCAAATTTCTGTCTGGGACCTTCCTACTGCATTCTGGCGCCAAATTATTTATTCATCTGACTACCAAAGCAATCTGCTTCCGGATCAACTTAGGCTAGTGATCATTGGAGGTGAAGCCGTTACCAAAAATGACGTGATTGTCTGGAACAAATCAAAGACCAAACACAGATTATATAACACCTACGGGCCAACTGAAACCACCGTGGTTGCGCTTGCCTATGAAATCAAAGCAGGATATTCCCCCGAAAAATCAGTTCCGATAGGCAGGCCACTGCCCGGATACAAGATTTACATCACAGATTCCGACAAGAAAATGGTTCCTGTGGGAATTACAGGAGAATTGCTTGTTGGTGGAGATAGTGTAGCTCTTGGATATCTCAATCGCAATTTGGAGCAGGAAAAAGCATTTATCTGGTTTGAAACTCCGGAGGATGGAATGCAAAGATGTTATTGCACAGGTGACCTGGCGATGGCAGAAGAAGATGGTATGATCCTCTATCAGGGACGTGCAGACAGACAAGTTAAAATCAGGGGCTACCGAGTAGAACTCGGTGAAATTGAATCTGTGCTTTCATCACATGAAGCTATCCAGGATATCAGGGTGATCCTAAGAGAAGATCATCCTTCTGACAAGCGGCTGGTCGCCTATGTCCTGAAGAGTGGCGAAATAGAACCTGAACAAATTGAACTGCGCAGGTTTTTGCAACTGAAACTACCAGAATACATGGTTCCTTCCGCATTTGTGTATCTTGATAAATTTCCGTTGACACCCAATGGAAAAATTGACATCAAATCATTGCCTGTTCCTTCATACAAAAAACCGGTATTATCAGTTATCCATATTGAGCCGCATACTCCCACAGAAATAAAACTTGCTGCCATCTGGAAAGAAATTTTGAATACAGAAATTATTGGTGCAGAAGATAATTTTTTCGAATTGGGAGGACACTCGCTATATGCAACGATGTTGATTTCCAGAATCAATGAAAAATTTCATGTTCGTCTGTCTCTCAAAACAATCTTCGAAAAGCAGATATTAAACAAAATCGCTTTCGAAATTGACCAACAAAATTCTATCGGTGAACCATCTGAAGATATCGAAGCCATCCCTCATTTGGAGGTAGATGCCGTTAATTTTCCCCTTTCATCAGGTCAAAGACGTCTTTGGTTCATTCAAAATTTTGAGCCTGGAAATCTCGCCTATCACATACCGTTTGAATACCGGATTGATGGGGAACTCGACGCTGACATTCTTCAACAAACCATTTCCCTCTTAGTCGGAAGACATGAGACTCTCCGAACAACTATTCAGACTGTGGATGGCATACCAGAACAAAAGGTTCATCCCTCCTACCCTTTCCTACTGGAGGTTATCAATCTGGACAATCTCCCGGAAAACGAGAAATTAATTGCGGCTAAAAAGTACTCCCAACTCAATGAAAAGCATCTCTTTGATTTATCCACCGGTCCACTATTCATCTGCAAACTACTGAGGATTTCATCTGAAAAACATATTTTGTTGTTGAATCTTCATCACATAATTACTGACGGATGGTCCGTAAGAATTTTCATGGAAGAGCTAGGACATATTTACACTTCACTCAAACAACAGAATCCAATCATTCTTTCACCCTTACCCATCACCTATACCGATTTTGCCAGTTGGCAGAATACCTGGCTTGAAGGAGAAGGTTACTCAAAACAACTTGCCTATTGGAAAAATGAATTAAAAGGTGCTCCTGAAATATTGCAACTTCCATTGGATTATCATCGACCCAACCACCAGACTTATGATGGTGATGAAGTCCGTATTTTACTTGATCAATCAGTCACTGAGGAATTGCAGCATTTCAGTCAAAGCAACAATGTTTCACTATTTGTTACCCTTCTGAGCATCTTTAATTCACTCCTGACACGATATACATCACAGGAAGAGTTTGTCATCGGAATACCTATTGCCGGCAGGATTCACAAGGAATTTGAATCCCTCTGCGGAATGTTTATCAATAATTTTCCTTTGCGCATCACACCAAAAGAGCATATGTCGTTGATAGACATGCTTGAATTGTGCAAACTTAAATTTTTTCAGGCTTACGAAAATCAGGAACTGCCGCTCGACAGAATCGTTGAAGAGTTGAAAGTAACAAGGTATGCAAACGTTCCACCTCTTTTTCAGGTAATGTTCAACCTATTAGGCATGTTTGATGAAGAGATCTCATTGGCGGGTTCTAAAATGGAAATGGCAGATAAAAAAGGGCACATTGCCCAGTTTGATCTTTCTCTACATATCTACGAAACAAAAAAATCGCTCAATTGCGTTTTTGAATACAACACCAATCTTTTCAAAAAAGAACGAATTGAAAGGATGGCAGGACATTTCTCAGAACTTGTCAAATCCTTTCTCAAGGATCCAAGTCAAAATATCAGAAAAGCTCCAATTTTAACTCCTAAGGAGAAAGAGCTCGTTTTCGGTGAATGGAATGCAACGCAAACAGCATTCCCCGATCAGAAAGGTATCCATCAACTTTTCGAAGAACAGGTAATTAAAACTCCGGATTCAATTGCCATTCAGGATGACCGCTCGTTGATTACCTACCGAGAGCTGAATGAAAAGGCCAACCAATTAGCCAGACATCTTCATCATTCGGGTGCAATTGAAGGATCCGTTGTTGGTGTTTGCATTGAAAGGAGCACTGATCTTCTGGTAGCTTTGATGGCAGTGATGAAAGCCGGTTGTACCTACATTCCGCTTGATCCGATTTATCCGAAGGACAGGCTGACACTAATTATCGATGATGGAAATCCGGTGATTATGCTAACAGAAAAAAAATTATTGGAAAGCCTGCCGGAATCGAATGCAAAAAACATTTTTGTCGAAGAATTCGAGGCATATAAACACGAATCAGTATTAAACACCGATTTTTTATTCACTTCCAATACAGTTGCCTACCTGATTTATACCTCAGGCTCAACAGGTAAACCCAAAGGGGTTCAGATTGAACACCGGTCGCTGGCAAACTTTCTGTATTCAATGAGCAAAATGCCAGGGATAAATTCAGAAGATGTTATGCTTGCAGTGACGACTATCTCCTTCGACATTGCCGGACTCGAATTGTTTTTACCCATACTATTTGGAGCCAGAATTGTTATTGCCACTCAGGAAACATCGATCAATCCCGAAATTTTGATCGAAAAAATTGAATCCTGCATGCCGACCATCCTGCAAGCTACTCCTGTAACCTTCCGCATGCTTAACTCTTCTAATTGGAGCGGTTCAAAAAACCTAAAGATTCTCTGCGGTGGTGAGGCTTTACCGAAAGAATTGGCAATTGATCTGATCGGAAAATGTGGTGAGTTATGGAACATGTATGGTCCTACCGAGACTACCGTTTGGTCGACAGTTGAAAAAGTCGAAGTGGATCAATCAGACTTAATTGGATACGTTAATCTTGGCAAGCCCATTGACAATACGCTGATATATGTCCTGAATTCCGAATTCCAACCTGTTCCGGTAGGGTATCCCGGAGAGCTGTTTATCGGTGGGGATGGTCTTGCCAAAGGGTATTTTAACTTACCTGAACTTACCAAAGAAAAATTTCTTCCCGATCCGTTCAGCGAAATTAGTGGGGCACGCATGTACCGAACCGGAGATTTGGTTCAGCAAACAGAAAAAGGAAAACTAGAATTTCTCAACAGGGTGGATTCTCAGGTGAAAATCCGTGGTTTCAGAATTGAACTGGGCGAAATTGAATCGGCCTTTGCTCAATACCCTACAACCAGAGAAAATGTGGTCATAGTCAGGGAAGATACCCCGGGAGATAAAAGGCTCATAGCCTATATCATCCGACAAGAGAACACAGAAACGGATATTTCAGAACTTCGCTTGTTTCTCAAGAGCAAGATTCCGGATTATATGGTACCCTCCTTCTTTGTTTTCATCAGTCAGTTTCCCCTTACACCAAACGGAAAAATTGACAGGAAAGCATTGCCTCCTCCGGAAGATTCCCAACAAGATTCAGACAGAATTTTTGTTGAACCTCAGACAGAAATGGAGAAAAAACTAGCTCAAATCTGGTGTGATGTATTGAAAAGCCAACGCATCGGAACGGATGAGAATTTTTTCGAAATTGGCGGACATTCCATGATCGCTGTCACCCTAATGACCAGGATAGAAAAAGAACTTGGCATCAGATTACCACTTGCCACGTTGTTCAATCACAGTAATATCAGGGATATGGCACAATTTCTGGAAAAAAATGAGCAACCAGCTAGATGGGGTTCGTTGGTTCCAATCAAACCGAATGGAAGAAAACGACCTCTTTATCTGGTTCACGGAGCCGGCCTCAATCTGTTACTGTATACCACCATTGTCTCCCTGCTTGACGAAGACCAACCTGTTTTTGGGTTACAGGCCAAAGGACTGGATGGAATTGACGAACCCCTTGATACCATCGAAGCTATTGCCGCCTATTATATTGGTGAGATTCTTGCAATTGATCAAAGTGGGACTTATGCACTCGCAGGATTTTCACTTGGGGGACAAATCGCCTACGAAATGGCAAGGCAACTGCTGATACTGGATAAGAAAGTAAGCTTCCTGGGCGTATTCGACACTGTTTCCTACAACGTCTCCCACAACGAACTGCCAATTCATCAGAGAGTTACATATTTCACTGACAACCTTTATCGTATGGTTGCTTGGAATATCAAAACCCTGATCAATAAGCCGGCAGAAAAAAAGCTGGAATTTTTCCGCCTAAAATGGAGGTCAATGATCCAGAAAATAACCAAAAACGATTACACATTAAAACCCGAAGGGGTTTCCGAAGGAAAACAAAGTGAGTTACCCAAATACCTGCACAAAGTACATCAGGCCAATTATCAAGCGATGGAAAAGTACAAATTACCAGTTTATCCCGGAAAAATGTATTTGTTCAGAGCAATGGATCAAAGTTTCTACATCAAGGATCCGGTATTGTACGGATGGGATCTTTATGTCAAGGGTGGTATTGTCGTCCTTGACATTCCCGGGGAGCATTCGAGAATCTTTGCACCTCCAAACGACGCTCTATTTGCAAATGCCTTGCAAAAAAGCTTAAATGAAACCAATTCGATTGAATAATTTTAGTTATGAAACCTCCTTTACATCCACAAAATGAAACCTTTTCCGTACTGATTCCTGACGGAGAAAGCTATTTTGCCCTTCCAACCTTACAGTGTCTTGGTAGCGCAAAAAACATTGAAGTGTATATCATTTCCAATAACCGTCAGGCATCTATCCGTTTTTCAAGATATTCCAAACACATCTCTTTCATCCCTAAAGGAAGTAGTCAGGAAGAAAGATTCAGAGAAATCCTGAAAATCATCAAGAAAATTAAAATTGATATCATTCTCCCCATTGACCAACCTACGATCCGTTTCTTGTCAGAACATGGAAGTCCTTTGCTGGAATATACCTCTATCACTTCCCTCCCTAATAAAGAAGCATTTGATATCGCTGTAGATAAATGGTTACTCGCCGAATGGCTAAAAAAGAAAAACATCCCGGGTCCAGCCTCCATTTTGTATGACACAGGTATTGAGTTTGAATCTAAACTTGCTGCCATGTCCTTTCCGGTATTGATCAAACCGCTGAATGGTGACGGAGGAATAGGCATCCAATTTTTTGATGATTCATTCTCACTCATCAATTTCTGTAAGGATCACATTCAACCGGGGGAATTTATTGTTCAGTCGTTCATCAACGGATATGACATTGATTGCAGCGTATTATGCCTGGATGGGAAAATATTGGCCAGTACGATTCAAAAACGGATCATCAATGACCCAATGTATTTTGGTCCTACCATGAACATTGATTTTCTGTATGATAAAGATGTCTACACCATCATCCAGGAGACAATCAGGCAATTTGGATGGAGCGGAGTAGTTCATTTTGATCTCAGGTTTGACAATAATGAAAATCAAGTCAAGATCATTGAAATGAATGCCCGTTACTGGGGAAGTATCGTTGGCTCGTATTATGCAGGCATTAACTTTCCTTTTCTAGCGATCCTTCAGGGATTAAAACTTGAATTTCCAACTTTGACCTTTAATTCGATTCGGTATGTTGATGCCGTGACAGCCATCAAAATTTCGGTATTGAAAATATTCGGCAGAAAAAATGAGATACGGTTTTATGACAAATCAAAATTAAATACACACCTCAAGGATCCGTTGCCCTTATTTTTTTCCTCCTTCATCCAGTTAGTCAATAAAATCAGCCGAATCTTTCAAGGGATCACGAAACCGGTATAACAATTTACAAACAGAAAGTTCATGAGATCGAACATGTCAGATAATACCTTAGTGAATGAGTTCTACAATGTGCTGATTCCTGACGGCGAGAGTTTTTTTGCATTACCTGTCCTACAATGTATGGGACGCATGAATAATGTACGCACCTATGTCCTTTCCAATGATCGGTTGGCTCCAATTCGGTTTTCAAGGTATACAAGGCGATTTTTCAGTTATCCGGCACCTGAGGGCGAGGCAGGAAGGCTGGAAGCAATACTCAGAATTGTAAAAGAGAATAAAATTGATATTATTCTGACCATTGATGAACCAACCATTCGCTTTTTGGCAGAAAATGGCCATGAACTGTTGAAATACACTTCGATAGCTCCTTACCCAAAACCCGAAATTTTTGACAACGTCGTAGACAAATGGAAATTTGCCAATTGGCTCAACGAACACAATATTGCCTACCCTACCACTATTTTATACCAAACCTCTGCCGGTTTTATAAAGGAACTTGCGACCCTCACGTTTCCGGTTTTGATCAAACCAGCCAAAGGTAACGGGGGTATTGGAATCAAATTCTTTGATGATGCACCGTCCTTGATCGAATATTGCTCAAAAAACATTCAATCAGGCGAATACATTGTGCAGTCCTTCATTGACGGATATGATGTTGGATGCAGTATTTTAAGCCAGGAAGGCAAAATACTGGCTGTCACCATGCAAAAAAGAGCGGTAAATGTTCCAAGGACTTTCAGTCCGTTTACAAACATTGACTTCCTGTACGACCATGACATTTATGAAGTGATTGAGAAAATAATTCAAAATACAAAATGGTCTGGAGTTGCACATTTTGATCTGCGTTATGATGAAAAGGAAAAACGGGTTAAAGTACTGGAAATAAATGCGCGATTTTGGCAAAGTATCGTTGGCTCATTTTACGCAGGTGTAAATTTCCCTTACCTTGCAATACTTGCCGGACTAAATCACGCATTGCCTCCGGTCCATTTTAAGCACATACACTACGTCAATCCGCAAACAGCAATTCATATTCTGACGAAATCAATTTTTAAGAATAAGAATAAAACCGAGAAATTTGATGCGTCGAAATTAGAGATCCATTTGAAAGATCCATTGCCATTAATTAGTACCAAGTGTCTTCAACTTTTTAAAAAGATCAAAAATATTTTTCAGAAAAACCGAGCCTTGAAAGCCTAATTTTGTTTTTTCAGGATAATCATGAAAAAACATTGATTTTTATGACCCTACCTATTTTATTTGTTTTTCTAATTGATTAATTTAGCCTTGAAAAACCTAACATTTTTGCCACTATAATTCAAATATTTGAATAGGGAATATCCATTATATTTTGGATCGATATCCCAGTATTGAAAAAACCGACATTGGGAAGTTTTCCCTAATCATAAGTTGACTCAATTATTACCGTCGTATTCATATCAGGAATAACGGGCGTATTGACTTTTACAATATATTGAATTATATTTAGTGAAGTGACTGATGGCTGAATTTGCATAGATATCTAATCTTTAAAAAAATATTTATGAAAGGACCAGAAAAGAATCAAAACATTATGCATGTTGATTCCATAGCAAATTTATTTCCGCTATCCGCAGGTCAAAAGAGACTCTGGTTTATCGATCAGTTTGAACTTGAGTCCACAGCTTACAATCTGCCATATGATTATCGGATCTCAGGAGAGATTGATCCTTCGATTCTCGAGCAAAGCATTGAGATTCTTTTAAAAAGACACGAATCTCTCAGAACGATTTTTCCTTCCTCAGAGGGTATCCCATTTCAAAAAATAACAGATCTGCCTCATTTCACACTCGATGTGGTGAATCTGGAAAAATTCACAGAAAAGGATCAAGCAGCTGAAATAGAAAAGCATTCTATGGTCAATGAGTTGCACCAGTTCGATCTGGAAAAAGGTCCGCTTTATTTATTTAAATTGATGAAATTATCATCAAAAGATTGGATCCTCCTGTTCAATTTTCACCATATCGTTTCAGATGGCTGGTCTGTGAAGATTTTTCTGGAGGAATTAGGGATAACCTATACCGCATTGATGGAACAGAAACCTTATAATCTCCCGGTTTTACCTGTTTCTTATTCTGACTATTCAATTTGGGAAAATGACTGGTTAATGGGAGAAAAATCAAAAAAGCAAAGTGAATATTGGAAAAATGAATTAAAAGGGGTACCTGAGCTGCTTCAACTTCCGATGGATTATCATCGGCCCAACCAGAAGACTTCGGATGGCGAAGAATTTAGTTTACTGATTGGCAAGGAAATAACTGGCAAGTTACGTGTCTTTAGTCAACAGAATGAAGTAACCGAATTAATGTCATTGTTGTCCGTTTTTAATACCTTGATCACCAGATATTGTGCAGAGGATGATTTTGTGGTTGGAATTCCAATTGCCACCCGAAGACACGAAGAACTGCAAGGACTGACAGGCATACTGCTCAACAATCTTCCGATCCGAATAACGACCCATGAAAATATGTCGTTTTTGGAGATGCTGGAATTGAGTAAAAAGAAGTATTTGCAGGCCTTTGACAATCAGGAATTTCCAATTGAAATGATTTTGGAAGAGCAAAAGGTTTCGAGGCATGCCAATATTAACCCTCTGATACAGGTTCTTTTCAATTATATGAGCCATTTCCACGAGGAGATCTCCCTGCAACATGCGAAAATGCGATTTATTGACAGGCGTCGCTCCATTTCACAATTCGATCTGTCCTTGCACGTAGATGAAACAGAACACAATTTTAACTGTGTTTTTGAATACAATTCCAATTTGTTCAAACGGGAACGAATCGAAAGGATGGCAGGTCATTTCCTGGAATTACTCAAGAATATTCTCGAAAATCCCCACGAAAAAATCAACAAAATTCCAATACTTTCAGAGGCTGAAAACGATTTAATGCTCACAAAATGGAATTCAACAATTGCAGAATTCCATCAGGATAAATGTGTTCATCAACTTTTTGAAGAACAGGTAGATTTACACCCCGAATCAATTGCTGTAGTTGATGACTACGGAGAATTTAGCTACAAGGATCTGAATGACAGGGCAAATCTTCTTGCAAACTATCTGGTGAAACTTGGGGCTGCCGAGGATCAGATTGTTTCTGTTTATGTGGAACGAGGCATCCAGATGATTGTCGCAATTTTGGCCATTTCGAAGACAGGTGCAACTTATCTCCCTCTTGATCCTATCTATCCGAAAGACAGGATCGCAATGATCCTGAATGACGCCCAACCGATCATTTCCATCACCCAAAAATCCTTGTCCGGCCAAATATCGGAAAATACCGGAAAAATTGTTCTGATCGACGAATCTTCACTTTACGCTAATGAATCTTCCGAAAATCTCCACCTCGGAAATCCGGATAAGCCCTTGTACATTATCTATACCTCAGGGTCAACAGGAAAACCCAAAGGAGTTCCAATCAAACAAAATTCTGTAGTCAATCTTGTTAATTCCATGAACAAATTACTCAGGATTACGTCAGAAGATATTCTCTTATCTGTGACGACAATTACTTTTGATATTGCCGTGATGGATATTTTTGGTCCATTTCTGAAAGGAGCAAAAATTGTGATTGCATCCCAGGAAACGATGGCCGACATGGAATTGCTGATTCGAAAATTCACAACATCAAAGGCTACTGTTTTTGAGGCCACTCCGGTTACCTACAGAATGCTGGTACTCAATTCGTGGCCTGGAAATCCCAATATCAGGCTGGTGTGCGGAGGAGAAGCGCTTTCGAAAGAACTTGTCAGGGAGCTGCAGGCCAGAAGCAAGGAGATCTGGAACGTATACGCTCCAACTGAAACTACCATATTTTCGGTCGTCAAAAAACTCTCTAAGGAGGATTCTGCCGGCGATGGTTACGTTCCGCTAGGCAGACCGATTGACAATACCTTACTGTATGTATTGAACAAGGATCTTGTGCCGGTTCCGGTAGGAGTTCCAGGAGAACTATTTATTGGGGGAGTAGGATTATCTCCCGGTTATCTGAATATGCCTGAAATTACCCGTGATCGTTTCATCAATAATCCATTCCCCAACGAGCAGAAAAGTAAAATTTACAAAACAGGAGATGTCGTCAGATACCTGGATAACGGGGATGTGCTTTTCATGAACAGGATTGACAATCAGGTTAAAATCAGGGGATTTAGAATAGAATTGGGTGAAATTGAATCGGCGTTGGCTTTGTATGAAACCATCAAAAATAATGTTGTGATGGTAAGAGAGGACAGCCGCAAAGAAAAAAACCTCATAGCGTATATTGTTCAGAAAGAAAATACCACAACGGATCTCGCAGATCTTAGAAATTTCCTGAAAACGAAAGTGCCGGATTACATGGTACCTGCATCTTTCCTGTTTTTAGACCAATTTCCACTTACCCAAACAGGTAAAATCGACCGTAAGTCATTGCCGGAACCAGATGACAATCTCAATCAGTCTGCCAAAATTTACATTGAACCAACCAATGAAATTGAAAAAGAACTTACAGTTATCTGGAGTGAATCACTGAATATTTCGAAAATTGGGATCGGAGACAATTTCTTCGAACTTGGAGGCAACTCACTGTATGCCACTATCATCATATCAAGAATAAACAAAAATTTCAACATTCATCTTCCGTTACGGTCCATTTTTGAAAAGCAAAATTTAGCGGATCTGGCAACAGAAATCCAATTTCACTTGTCAAATGTGAAGGATTCAGAAAATCAAATCATTCCTCATCTTGATACTACATCCGATACTTTCCCTCTCTCAGCAGGTCAGAAGCGGCTTTGGTTTGTTGAAAATTTAGAACCAGGAAATCTGGGGTACAATGTTCCCCTCTCCTATCATATCAAGGGTGAAATTGATCCTAAAATACTGGAAGAGAGTATCAGTGCATTGATCAGGAGGCATGATACCCTCAGAACAATCATCTTGACGGTGGACGGAACTCCGGTTCAAAAAATTCTACCCTCATTTTCCTTCCAACTAGACATGGTTCATCTGGAAAACCTTCCTTCCAATGAAAAATACAACCAACTTGAAAAATATATCCATCAAAATGAACAGCATCTTTTTGATCTTGAAAAGTGGCCCTTGTCAATTTTCAAGTTGCTGAGGTTATCGGCAGATGAATATACGCTTCTCATGAATTTTCACCATATCATCACCGATGGAACATCTGTAAGAATTTTCGTTGAAGATTTGGGTCAGATCTATACTGCAATCAAGGAGAACAGGCCCACCGACCTTCCTGAGCTGCCCATCACTTATGGCGACTATGCCTCATGGCAGGAAAAATGGATGGAAAGTGATACTTGCAGGAAACAGATTGATTTCTGGACCAATGAGTTGAAAGGAGCACCCGAATTACTTCAATTGCCGTTGGATTTTCCCCGACCAAAAATTCAAACCTATGATGGCGACGAGGTGAATTTTGTGTTGGACGCAGCACTTACACAACAACTGCAATTATTTAGCAAGAGAACCAATACAACCTTGTTTGTCACGCTGTTAAGCCTATTTAATTCTTTGATTACGAGATACATATCACAAGATGAGTTTATGATTGGCATTCCAATAGCAGGAAGAAATTTCAAGGAACTTGAATTACTCCACGGCATGCTGATCAACAATTTGCTGATGCGTGTTTCTCCAACGGATGATATGTCCTTCCCTGAAATGGTTGAGCTGTGCAAATTGAAATTCTTTCAGGATTTTGAAAATCAGGAAGTGCCGTTCGACAAGATTATTGAGATAATGAAGGTCGCCCGGCATCCCAATATCTCACCCCTCTTTCAGGTGATGTTTAACTTTCTCAACATGTTTGACGAAGAAATCTCACTTGCTGATGCCATCATGGAGAAGGAAGACAGAAGAGGCAATGTGGCTCAATTTGACTTAACGCTCCACGTTTATGAATCAAAGAAAACCCTAAATTGCGTTTTTGAATACAATGTCAACCTGTTCAAAAGAGACCGGATAAAAAGGATGGCAGAGCATTTTCAGGAACTGGTAAAAAGTCTGATGAAGCATCCTGATCAAAAAATCAGGAAAATCCCGATCCTTTCCTTGCAGGAAAAAAGGCTTGTTCTGAAAGAATGGAATACTACCAAGACCTGCTTTCAGGACGACAAATGCATTCATCAGCTTTTTGAGGAGCAGGTAATTAAATCGCCATTGTTAATCGCCATTCAGGATGACCATCATCAAATCACCTACCGCGAATTGAATGAAAAAGCCAATCAACTTGCCAGGTATATTCATCAATCCGGTGCAGTGGAAGGGTCATTGATTGCAATTTGTGCGGACCGTACCACCGACCTGCTGGTCGCGCTTCTGGCCGTGATGAAATCCGGTTGCACCTACATCCCTCTGGATCCGATTTATCCAAAGGACAGGCTCGCCCTCA
>JBAXUL010000069.1:0-21211 GCA_037129695.1 Prolixibacteraceae bacterium | reverse complement strand
ACAGAAGGGACATCAGGTTATCCATTATTGTTCATGGGTGTGTAAAACGGTATGTGGGATTTTTCCATGGGTGATAATCTGGATCGGACATTCATAGGCCTCCATCAGTTCGGGAGTAATCTTGTTGCCTGGGTGGTAGTGCAAAGAGTGGTTGACGCAGGCAATGGATTTAACATAGGTTGAAATGGTTCCCAAATCATGCGACACCAGCAAAATGGCAATGTCTTCATTGAGAATTCGAAGTTTTTCGTACAACTCCTTCTCGAAACGATTGTCCACATAAGTGTTGGGCTCGTCCAGCACCAAAAGCTTGGGCTGGTTCACCAATGCCCGGCAGAGCAGCGCGCGCTGGACCTGTCCTCCGGAGAGTTCTCCGATGGCTTTGTTGCGGATCTCATAAATTCCCATTTCCTGCATCAGCAGTCCTGCAAATTCAATCTCTTTTTTATCGTACCGCTTGATCATGCGCTTTCTTGACATCAATCCCGATTTAACTACATCAGAAACAGAAATAGGAAATTTACGGTCGATGTTGTTGATCTGAGGCAGGTAGCCGATACGATGATGGTTTCCTTCTGTCATACAGTCGTGAAAAAATACCTCTCCCCTCACAGGCGCCAACAGACCTAGGATGGTCTTCAGTAAAGTTGTTTTCCCGCCTCCGTTGGGACCTATAACACCGATGAAGTCACTGTCATGGATGGTGAGGGAAACATCCGACAGAATGATGTTTTCATCATAACCTACCGTGATATTTCGTATGTCAATCAGTGGAATCATTTATTACAAAAAATTATTCTGTTACCTTTTACAGGGTGCAAATTTACGAAATAATCAGCGGATGGAGTCCTGATTCGACCAGGCCATTTTGCGTGCCATCGAAATCATTTCGGTTGGCCAGTCGTAGGCCAGCGGATCTATCTGTATCACTTTGCTGTTGGTTTCCTTCGCAATAATCTCTACATTTTCAACATCGAATTCCCTTTGAATCATGATGTAGGCAATTTTCTTGTCTTTGGCTTCCTCTACCATTCTCTGAACGTGATGGGGAGTTGGAATTTTCCCTTCAAACTCTATTGAGAGTTGCTGTAGATGATAATCCCTGGCAAAATAACCAAGGGCAGGGTGAAAAATCATGAATCTGCGGGTGGGGATGTTGGTCAGGATGATTTCAACCACATGGTCCACACTGTCAATTTTGAGGAGAAGTTGATCGAGATTGGCCAAAAAGTGCTCCTTATTGGCAGGGTCGATTTTCACCATGGCTTTGCAGATATTTTTGGCTATAATTTTTGCACCAGAAGGAGAGGACCAGGTGTGTGGATCAACTCCCTTATTGTGATTCTGAATGTCGTGGTCATGACCTTCCGCACGAATCAGTTCTACCCCTTTTGAAGTGTTGACAAAGAGCAGATTCGGGTTGATGGATTGAAATTTTTCCAGAAAAGCTTCTTCAAAGCCAAGAAATCCATTGGCAAAATAGGCGCTTGCCTGTGCCATTCCGCTCATTTGTCGCGGAGTTGGGCTGTAGGTCTCGGGGCCTACTCCGGGAGGAACCAGCACTTGTGAAGTATACATGTTGCCAACGATCTGATCGGCAAAATACTGGATTGGCAGGATACTGGCAAAAACAATCTTTTCCGAAGGCTTTTTTGGTCCTCTCTGGCAGGAGAACAAGGTCGATATCAGAATTACAACCAGTAATAATTTTTTCATTGTAAATTAGATCTAAACATAATATTTTGTCATCAGAACTTTCATCCATTGTGTCTGGCTATGATCCGAACCCTTCGCCCCTTCTCCCACTCATTTTTTAGTTTTCCGGGGAGGAACCGGATCGTATCCGGAAGTGCCCCAGGGATGACAGTGAAGAATACGGTTGGTTGTCAGCAGAAATCCCCTGACCGGACCATGCGTTTTCAGCGCTTCGATAGCATACTGCGAGCAGGTGGGAATATGCCGGCATGATGGGGGTGTCATTGGTGAAATGACCTTGCGGTAGAAATAGACAGGCAAAAGCAATAGCTGCACAAACACCCACCTGATTCCCTTCAAGATTTTATCAATCATTGTACCCTGTATGAAGCTGTTTATACTTTAAAACCCTTACGAAGTTACCCAAAATATGGGAGAAAAGTAATTGATTATTAGCAATTGACAGAAAATGATGATGCATCTGGCTGACTCACTGAATAATACAACATAAGGTGTCGAACAATATATTTTTCGCGCACTTCAATTTAGCTGAGGGAGGTTATGGCCCGATAATATTTTGTGATTCAAACGGATATGGGATTCGTTTTTTTTATAACTTTCCTTTCAATCTTACGTTTACTCAATAGAGATACTGGCTAATTATCTTCATTTTCAACATGTAACCACCCAGGCTCATTGTAACAAGATGCGTGCTGGGTTGCCTATGTGGTGGATTCGAAGGTTGAATGTCACATTCTCCATTATCAGGATATACAATTAATTCATGCAGTCAACCAATCAGAATCAGCCTAAACACGGACTGAACAGTGTCAGGATTACCGGAAATATAGAGATTTCCCCAAATGTGTTCGTGATCTCCTGGAAAAGAACCACTGAATTTGAGCCGGGCCAGGTCATTAAAATAGCGGCGGATCTCCACGAACCACCTCGTATTTACAGTATTTGCAGCGGGAACAAGGAAGAGGAGATTTATGTATTGTTCAATATCAAACCTGACGGAATCCTTACTCCGCGTTTGGCTCAGATGAAAACCGGCGATGAAATATTTGTATCGGATCCTTATGGAAGTTTTGCCTGTGATGAGTCACCTGCCCATTTTATCGCCACCGGAACCGGAATAGCCCCTTTTTATAGCATGATCCGGGCGGGGAGGTTCCGGAATAAAACATTGATTCATGGTGTGAGCTATGCCAGTCAGTTTTATTTTGAGGATTTTCTTGAAAAGGAGCTTGGCGACAGGTACATCCGCTGTTGCAGCCGCGAAACAACCGGAGTTCATTTTCCCGGTAGGATCACCGATTATCTTCTTGGACGGGATGAACTTCCCAAGGGGGATAAGTACTATCTTTGCGGACAGGCACTGATGGTGGTTGAGGTCCGGGATCTGTTGATCCAAAAAGGAGTTCCCTACGGTCAGATTCATGCCGAGATATTTTTCTAAAAAAAATGGAAACTGCCAAAGAACCGCTGTTCGGAAAAACATTGAATGAATTGACCCAACTCACAATTGAGCTGGGATTGCCAAAGTTTACTGCCAGGCAAATCGCCGACTGGCTCTATAAAAAGCCGGTTGGAACAATCGATGACATGAGCAATCTGTCCAAAAAGAACAGGGAGTTGCTGGCTGAAAAATACGTTTTCGGAACTGTGGCACCCATGAAGGTTCAGGTCAGTGCGGATGGCACCAAAAAGTATCTGTTTGTTACAGGCAAACATCAGTTCATCGAAACGGCCATGATTCCCGATGATGACCGTACCACCGTATGTGTATCATCGCAGGTTGGGTGCAAAATGGGTTGCCTGTTCTGCATGACTGCCAAACAAGGCTTCCAGGGGCAGCTTTCGGCAGGGGAGATTGTGAACCAGATTCGCAGCATCGATGAGGCAGCCTCCGTTTCAAATATTGTCTACATGGGCATGGGTGAACCGTTTGACAATCTGGATGAAGTGCTGAAAAGCATTGAAATACTCACCTCCGATTGGGGTTTTGCCATGAGTCCGAGGCGCATCACGGTGTCCTCCATCGGTATCGTTCCAGCCATGATCCGCTTCTTGCAGGAGAGTGAAGCCCATTTGGCCATAAGTCTCCACACACCATTTGATGAACAGCGAAAAAGCCTGATGCCTGTACAGATTGCCTATCCGATCGGTGAGGTAGTGGAGGAGATCAAAAAATGGGATTTCAGCGGACAAAGAAGGGTCTCCTTCGAATACATCCTCTTCAAAGGATTGAATGATACCTCGCTGCATGTGAAAGAACTTACCAGGTTGCTGAATGGCATCAAATGCCGGATCAACCTGATCCGTTTCCATCCGGTGCCCGGCACTCCGCTCGTCAGTCCTGATGAGGAGACAATCCTGCATTTCAAGACTCAGCTCAACGACCGTGGGATCCTCACAACCATCCGCGCCTCGAGGGGGCAGGATATTTATGCGGCTTGCGGCTTGCTCTCCACGAAGGAGCAGAATGCCTGAAGAGTTTAGGTTTCCACCAAAAAAGAGACTCACCGGAAGGATTCCCGATGAGTCTCGTCAAAATCAAAAACTGGATTCGTAAGAAGATCAACAAAAAATCAGGGCATAAAATTCCCTGTATTCACATACTCATTTTTAAGCAGGGACCACCAGTCGATGGCCAGTCCTTTCAGAACATAATCATAGGGTAACCAGCCGTAGCCTTTGTCTCCCCAGGTATCTCCCCAGGAATTTCTGATCATGATGGCTCCTGTGGTTTCTTTGGCTCCGGTTGTCTTATTTTTTATTTTGATAGTGTCGTCGTAACCGACAGCCACTACGGCATGACCACCGTCAATTTTTTCATTTTTTTCAGGGAAAGGGATCTTTCCGCTGTTGGAATTTGATTGGGCTATTGACTGATAGACCGTAAAGCCAAACATGACCGGGAGACCCGAAGCCAGATTTTTCTTGATGCCGCTTAGCAGATTTGGGCGGGAAATTCCCGGAGGATCCAGCCGGTAGTAGGAAAGGGCCTGGTAATTCTGGCCGAAAGCATAGCAGAAAGGGGTTGGCTCAACATCAAATTTGGTGATATCGTAAGGCCAGTACTCTTCCGGCGGAACGCCAAAAAGGACCATTGCCCCCATCATGCTTCGCAGGAATGAACCACTGTCACCGGTTTGATGCATCAGGTTACGGGCTGCTTTGTACAGGAACAATCTGGATGGCTCAATGTATTTTCCAAAGGCGCGAAGCTCAAAATACTCGACCATACTGACCGCCGCATTGGCTGCACAGGATCCAAGATCTCCCTGGTTTTTGACAGGAGAGAACCATTGGGATAGATTAACGGAAGCAGGTAAGGCAGCGGTTGCTGGTCCGGAATAAGCCAGTTTCGACTTCATCTGTTTAACGGAGTCCGTCTGACCAAGTTTGGTTAGCTGAGGAGAAACGTGATCATCCTCTTCTGTTTTGTCTCTGAAGTCGGGCCAATCCGGTAGCCAGCCCAACTTAGTTTTGTAGTTGAAATCGCTCATAATGAATGGGATTAATTGGGTGAATCCTTTTACTGCAAAAGCTTCGATAAAACCCGGTTAGGGAGGTTTAGATGCGGATGAATGTCAACTTAGGCAGAACGATATTTATTGACAATTACATTTATCTTCGTTTATACGATTCCTGAAAAAAAAGGATACAATATTTTCAAAACTTCAATCTCCAACCTATGAGAAGTACCACCATGATCTGCCTGATGCTAATTCAAATGCATTCATTTGCCGGAAATCAGATAAATGCTATGGAGTCATCAATGGTTGCCATCCCTGCCGGCGGCAACAGTTTTCTCGTGTCACGCAATGCTGCACAAGAAGGTGAGAAGCAATTGTGGCAGTCGGAGGATGACCTGAAACTCTATTTCTTCAGGACGGACAAGGATTGTGCGATGGATCTATACATCAATCTGGCAATTCCCGATGGAAAATCGAGGATCATGGTTACCATCGGAAAGAAAAGTTTCAAGCTTGATCTGTCCGGCAAAGAGATGCAAAGGGTAAGAATTGGGAAAGTCAAAGTGGTAAAAGGATATGTCAGGGTGGAGTTCAGGGGCATCAGCAAGGCAGGTCCAGTTTTTGCCGAACTCGCGGATCTTGAAGTTCAATGTGAATCTCCTGGAGTGACTTTGGCCTATGTGAAGGATAATATTGAAAACCGGTTTTATTGGGGAAGGCGCGGACCATCTGTTCATCTTAATTATGAGCTTCCCGGCGGGGTGGAATCCGAATATTTTTACAATGAGGTGAATGTTCCAATCGGAGAGGATCCCGAGGGCTCTTATTTTATGGCCAACGGCTTTGGCGAAGGATATTTTGGGATCCAGGTGAACGGACCGCAGGAGCGAAGGATATTGTTTTCTGTCTGGAGTCCATTTAAAACAGATCATCCGGGCGAAATACCCGAGACAGATAAAATAAAACTTTTGGCAAAGGGAGAGGGTGTTTATACCGGAGAGTTCGGCAATGAAGGGTCGGGCGGACAAAGTTATTACCGCTATCCATGGGTCGCAGGCACAACCTACCGGTTCCTCTTGAAAGGAACTCCCGACAGGAAAGGCAGCACGGTATACAAGGCATGGTTTTATGCTCCTGAAGTGGCCAAATGGAAGTTGATTGCAAGCTTCAGCAGGCCAAAAACGGATCATTACCTTACCCGTTTCCATTCTTTTCTGGAAAATTTCAACGACGAAAACGGATACCTGGGTAGAAAAGCACTTTATTCCAATCAATGGTGCAGAGACAAAAGTGGTAAATGGTTTCGACTGACGAAAGCCCGTTTTACGGCGGATGATATAGCCCGAAGGGGTTACCGCATGGACTATGCCGGAGGAACGGAAGGAAACTGCTTCTTTCTCCGGAATGGCGGATTTTTCAATGAAAACACCGAGATCAATTCCATTTTGGAGTTAAAACCCGCGGAGGCCTCTCCCCCTGAAATTGATTTCAAAGGAATAGAGAATTCGACCATGTGATAATGTGATAATTCGACGATTCGGCAATGTAATGATTAGAGGATGTGCTGATTAACTAATTTGCAAATTGGGTAAGTGGAAAATTTTCTTTGGTGCCAGTCCCTTTCCAGACCACAATGCCGTTCCCTCTCAAATCCAGCCGCGTAGCGGCGACATGCGGGTAGAATAAATATCAGATTCAGGAACCGTCCGCGAACAAATGTTCGAAATTGAGATGTCCTTTTATCGGACGGAAGGGTACATAGAATGACAGAAGCTTTCATCCTATGATCTTTCAATAGCCGAATGCTAGCCAAATATAATGACAAAATAAACCTTTTGATTTTAGGCAAAATTTATAAATCCAATCTTCCTCAAATTGTCGAATTATCGCATTTCCTTCCAAATCCCTGCTATCTGCCTTTCCAGATTGTAGCCTGAAGTTAGATTCTTTTCCAGAAGCGTTGTTAGTCCTCCACACAATTTCGTCAGGGTATCCAGGTACAACTGGTCTGCCGCTAATTGTGACACTTCGGGCAAAATGGTAAGTTGGCCGTCTTTCTTCAGTCGGGTGCGTTCCTGAATTGCCCGAACACTCTCAATTATCAACCGGGTGTGGGCAAATTCGTAACTCCCGTCCAACCCCTCTTTTGTTAGCCTCGATGCAAAGGCGCTCAGTCTAAGCAGCAATTCCATGGGTGGAAGGGAGCCTTGTTTGGGTTGGTAGTCAGGTAACAGTGAGGTGATGTTGACATTGGGATCAATTACCGGAAGAGCGTGTTGTTGCAGGAAATTGCCTTCCGCAGCGGCTTTTTCTCCTCCGAGTCCGATGGAAACGATCACTTCTCCCGGTCCGGGATCGAGCGTCAGAAGGATGGATTTGGCATCAAATTTTTTGGATTCATTCCCGTTGATCAGTACCGAACTGACCGGACCGGTGCCCGTCGTCCGGAAATAGATCTTTTTCTCCCCGAACCAGATGGGAAAGGCCTGGTCAAGCCGGGTAATCCCATCGGGGATATGGGGGTAAATCCGCATTCCGCCGGCCAGGTATTCATACTCAAAGAGTCCACGGAGGAAGCCCCCCGGTGCACCCCACGCGTCATACACGCAATTAATGGGAAGTTTTGGCTGGTAGGGTTCGGATCCGAAGTCCGTGAGGTTGTTGTCGAGGCGGAAAACTGGTGCCAGTTTCAGGATTTGACGGAAACTTTCGGCGGCATCCCGGTAGGCTCCAACCCGGTAATAACCAAGCATCATACGGGCCTCGCAGGTGGTCCAGTGCCCGCCGTTGATCCATCGGCCAAAGGTGAAAAGCCCTTTGTCTTCATACATGTCGTCGTACCCTGGAAAGTTGGGGATAATGAGCTGGTAGGGACGCAGACCCGGAATGGAATTGATCTTGTTGTAAATTTTCAGGGCCTGCTCATCGCCAACGACCCGGAAAGCCATGGCGTCGTGGTTGGGAGTTGACTCGAAATAGCCGTACTTGTCGTTCCCGAATTGGCCGTGAAGGGTGCCATCTTTTTCGCGGGCCCTCACAAAATAGCCTTCATCGGTTGTGAGCCATTTCAATCCGCTTTCAACCTTCCTTTTCAGAGCGAGGTATTTTCTCGCCATTCCGGTTCGTCCCGTCATCTTCTCGAGTTCGATCATCCGGTTCAGTCCGGCGATAAAATTGACGGATATCTCTGCCAGGTAGGCCGGTTCGTAAGTCCCGTCGGGCAGTTGTTTCCCTGATCCGGCATAGCTGGGAGCCAGAAGGTTTCCTGCTGTTCCTACCAGGAACAGGTTCTTGACGGGATCGCGGCGGCTGTCAATAAAACTGACACATTGCTCCAGCAGCGGAAGGTATCTGTCGATGGTGGCCTTGTCCCTTTTGATCAGCAATAATTCGCTTTGCAGGATAATTCCGGCGGTGGTGAAACCGAAAGCCCAGTCGTGGATTTTGTGCCTGCCATCTCCCTGCCTGAAGATGACCCATCCCGGCCGGGCACAGTCACAAAGCGAACCGACAGGCGCGCAATAGCCGTTGTCATCCTTGCGGATGCCGTTGCCGATTTGGTTGAACCACAACTCCTGCGAGTTCTCCACAAATTTCCGGTAGGCCGGATCCATCAGGGGCATCAGGGTGAAGGAGGGTCCGAAGGAGTTCTGAATCCACCAGGCATCCCAGGTGGGACCTTCCACAAAGCCATTCCAAGTGGGGTTGTAGAGCATGGAGAGATTCTCAAGTACCGGATCAGGCCGGGTCATCCGGTAAGCCTGATCGAGGAGGTGGAGGTAGGTGGTGTCACCGTTTCCGGAAAAGAATTTTCCGGTGAAGAGGGGTTGGGATATTCCCGTTTCGGGTCCCAGAAAGATCAAAGAGAATGTCAGAAATAGCAGAGGTAGTTTTTTCATTTTTACTTGGTTTCCGATATATTTAATCAACACCTATTCATGTCGCATTTTTTCTTGGCGGGCTTTGCGAAATTTGCGCGAAACAACTGATAGAAATCTCGAAAAATGGGAATCAGAATCGACGACATTTATTAGTTCATAAAACTTAGTTCAATCCGGTATGGACTAAATTTGTATACAGATGAATCACCGTCAGCTACTCTGGATGAATACACCATACAGCGTATAAGGGCACTGATTTAATCCTGTTTTCGAAACCAAAGTTTTTTGCAGAAATTCGAATTGCCAGGTTGCATTTGTATTGTTTCATAAACATATTGAGTGAGGCCGATTTTGTCTTTTTCCCTTTTTTTACCTCAATGGGAACAATCTCTCCGGCAATCTGTACCACAAAATCCAATTCGGCGGTATTTTCATTTTTCCAGTAAAACAATGGGAATCCATTGCAAACAAGCGACTGAGCGACATAATTCTCACTGATCATACCCAAAAACATATTATCTTCTTCAAGCGGGGACAAAATAGTTTGTGTTGCCATTCCTGACTTCATGGTAAGCATTCCGGCATCACTCAGATATAACTTAAAATCACTCAAGTCTGCGTAGGCTGAAACAGGCATAAACCCATGAGAAATCTTCTGACATTTAATTCCTATCCCTGCATATGCCAGCCATTCAATAGCTTCACCAAAAATTGTTGCCGTCCCACCCCGCTGTACAGTTTTATATTGAAACTTAGCATTTTCCTTGGCCAATTGTGCCGGGATGGAATTGTAACATGCCCTGATCTTAACTGTAGTTGTGGGATTCGCATATTTCGCCATATCTGCAATATATTCATTCAAAACACGCCCCTGAAGATCTTTGACTGTCAAAAAGCTTCCAGTGTTAATAAATTCCTGAACTGCAGCCGGCATTCCACCCACAATAAGATATTTTCTGTAAAATTCCATTGCTTCATTGTGAAGGCCAATGGGCATGGATGTATCCTGATTGAAATGATTTTGTATTTCATGACTCAGGTTCGTGCGATCCATAGCCCAGAGAAATTCTTCAAAATCCATTGGAAACATGGACAATTCATCCACTTTTCCTACCGGGAATGAATATTTCTCGCGATTAACGGCAACTCCCAACAAACTTCCTGCTGCCACTATATGATATTGCGGTGCTTCTTCGCAAAAAGCCTTCAATGACAACAAGGCACGCGAACAGGACTGTATCTCGTCAAAAAGGATCAGTGTCTCACCCGGAATAATTCGGATATCTGTAAATGATTCAAGGAACTGAATAATATGCAGCGGGTCAAGATCTCCGTCAAAAAAGGAATTAATCTTGCTGTTTGTCTCAAAATTAATATAGACAGAGTTGCTGTACTGTTTTTTTGCGAATTCCTTTAAAATAAAAGTCTTACCCACCTGCCTGGCACCATTAAGAATAAGTGGCATCCTTCCCGCGTCATTTTTCCATTGGAGGAGTTGATCAACAATTTTTCGCTTCATATTTTGTAGGACGATTATGCTACAAAAATACTATTTACTATGATTAAATCAAAATATTCTGATTTAATCATAGTAAATAGCAAAATTCTTTGATGATCTCAAAAATTATTTCAAGGCATTTGTCACCTTATACACCCATGCATACTGGCAAGGAAGGGTCTCCGGCGTAACCGAAGGCGGAGAAATGCTGATCTGATTTCCGGAGGATGAATATTTTACTTGGCCACTCAATCCAAGCATCGAAACCGATTGAGCATGCCCGATTCCCTTGACCACGATCGGTTTGTCCTGCCATTTGGTCACAATCACATACAAATCATTCCCTTTCTTTGTGAAATAGACTGTCGTTTCTGGTTTTACTGCCGGTGCATTTTCCCATTTTCTGGTGCCGTAAATTGCCTCGCCGTTGACTTTCAGCCAGCTTCCCATGTCTGACAGGCGCTGCTGCATGATTTCAGGGATTCGGCCATCGGCGGTAGGACCAATGTTGAGCAGGAGGTTGCCTCCACGGGCTACCTTGTTGATCAGGATATGCACCAACTCTTTCGAAGTGGAATAATCTTCGAGAACTTCGTTGCGGTTGTACCCGAACGAACCGGCGATACCCCGGCACTCTTCCCAGGGATGGGTAAATTGGGTGTCGTTGGCATTTCCTTCGTGCACCAGGTCATATTCGGTGGTATAAATTCCGCCGTGTTTGCTGCGGGTTTCCTTGCCCCAGCGGTCGTTCACCACCACACTGTTTTTTACGGGTGATTCGTTGTAAAGCCAGGCCAGGAACTGTGTGCTTTTCCATGCTTCGCTCGGATGATCCCACTCTCCGTCTGTCCAGACCACATCTGGCTGGTAGCGCGTGACAAGGTCCTTCATCTGAGGAATCATGTGTTCATCCACATATTGGTTCAGATTGGATTTGTAAAGCGGATTGAACCATTCGTAAAGTGAATAGTAAAATCCCATGTGAAGCCCTTTTTCCTTCACCGATTTGGTGAGGTCGCCGCACAGGTCACGATGCGGGCCGACATCGACCGAGTTCCAGTTCCAGCTCTGCTGGCTTGGCCACAAGGCAAATCCTTCGTGGTGTTTGGATGTCAGGACGATGTATTTGGCTCCGGCTTCCTTAAATCGTTCTGCCCAGGCATCCGGATCGAACATCTCGGCCTTAAACCGGTCCGCAAAATCCTGGTATTTGAAGTCTTTTCCATATACCCGGTTGTGGTAGTCGATGAAAAACTGCTGGGTCTTGGAGGGGTTTACCCAGCGGCTCCAGTACCATTCAGCATACTGTTCGTAAACACCCACTTTGTCCCTTTTGGTTGGACTGTAGGCAGGCACCGAATACAATCCCCAATGGATAAAGATTCCAAATTTGGCATCCTCAAACCAGGTGGGTACGGGGCGGCTGTCGATGGATTCCCAGGTTGGGAGGTAGGTTTTTTGAGCAAAAACGGATGAAATTCCCCAAAGCAGGAATATTAGGACAAGTGCTGTTGAATTTTTCATATTACCATAGGTTTTTGAGATTGCCTGTTCCAATTTTTCATTTTAAATATACGGGAATTTATGGATTAAAACCGGATAATTCCTCCCAATTTAGTGCCTGGTCGAACACCGCCAATCCTCCAATCTGGCCCTTGAAGAAATTTCCCATTCCTGCTTTTAAGAGGACTGCTCCTACTGTAAAATCGGAACCGTTATTTCCTATTCCATCATGGAACAGATAGGGATTTTTGGATTGTGTCAATCCTTCCGGATAGCCCTCAAAACCTTTGGTGTGATCTATCAATTCTGGTTCACGGGCTTCAAATTGGCCATTCAGAAAGGCTTTGATAGCCTTCCCGTCATACGTAAAGGCAATACAGACCCAGGTGTTGGCCGGGATCTCTTGTTTGCTGGCAGCGTAATCAATGGAAAAGGGGAAAGGAGGAGTGGGCCTGCCGGTATATGAAATATGGCCACACACCTGATTTTTGCCATTGTAATGAGGTAAGGAAACAAACAATCCATACTGGCGTTTGCCGCCATCCTTGTATTCATTCCACATTCCACCTACAAAACCTGTTTGCTCGCCTGTCCATTTTACCCAGGCAACAACTGACACACTTTGACCTTCCCCATGAATATTCAGCTTCCCGGTTTTGTTATTCCGAAGGCACAGAAAAGCCTTGTTCCCGAACTGGGCAGAGTAGCCCGACAAGGGGCCTTCATTGATCCGGGGCAATGTGCCATCCATCTCTTCCAGGGGATACTTGCCTGTTCCTTTGGCCATTCTGGCATGTCCTTCTTGCTCCCTGAAATCCCAAAAGGCGACCAAACCCCTGGTGCCCAAGATCTTTTTGACTACCGGAGAATTGATAGTTGAAGAAGTTTGAGACTGGAGCGAAACACTTCCAATGGGTGTGAGAAGAAGTAGGCATAAGATATTCCTGGTATTCACTTTCATCATTTGGTTTCTTGAAATTGCGGCAGTCGCTACTTCAAAATTAATTATTCCCAAACAACTATCACCTTACCATGGGTTTGATATTTTATTTCTTCAGGAAATGACAGTGGAGTCAATTCATGTGAGGGCAAATAAACGGAAGGCATAACCTGCAATAATCCCGGCCAATATTCCAAAATGATCCGGACTTCAACAGTTTAATAGATTTCATTATTATGGGCGTGTTCAGTCAGGACATCTTACAAATTGTAAAATGTCCTGATTGAAATTTCGCATTGATTTTTATTGTTTTAGCATTGGGAATAACCTTCGAATATCAGCCTCGGTAGGTTGGCTTCCATATTCCGTAATTTCAAAAGATTCGGCATACTTGAAGGTGGCCGCTTTTTCTTTTCCATACCATTTTTCCAATCCGGCCTTTTGAGCGGCTGACAGGACGTTTTGACTGTCCCACGTTTTTCTTAACCAAACTCTTCTTTCTTCGGGATCAGAAGGTACACTCGGGTCAGTTTTTCCGCCATTGTCGATCCAGGGAGTCCACTCATACATTTGCGAAGTATGCTCATTCAGACCATCGAGTTTCATCTGGAATACTTCATCAATGCCAATCACGATGTCATGACTAAATGGATTGGGTTTTTTGAAGTCGTCCTGCATGTACAGGAAAAGCGGATTTTTCTTTAGCGCAGGCACGTCATCCGCTACATTGGGAACCGCTACCATGTAGGAAGCGTCTTCCACTAATTTTCCTGAATTGCGGTGATCAGGATGGTAGTCGTTGGGGCGCAGTCCAATGACCACATCCGCATTCCATTTCCGTATTTCCCGTATTACCTGCAGCCGAACATTCAAGTCAGGCTGAAGTTCTCCATCGTGGTTGTCCAATACGGTATAGTCATCAATGCCATATTTGAGGGCTGCACGTCTGGCCTCTTCACGTCGTCTTTGGGCGAGCACGCCACCTCCCATTTTGTTGTGGCCTGCGTCGCCATTGGTGATGGATACGAATTTTACTGCCACACCCATTTTTGCCAGTAAGGCTGCAGTTCCGCCCATTTTATAATCGCCATCGTCGGGATGAGCGAAGATCGCAATGACTCTGATTCTGTTGTCTTTATTCTCCTGTGCCTTCAGTTGCACGGAATAGATGGCCAGAAGAAGGATGAATACGGTGGTTATTTTTCTCATCAAAATATGATTTTAGTTTCTATACTTGATAACAGTCAGCTTTTTTCTCAATTTGATCGAACACTCCTTTCCCCGGAGAAGGAACGATACGGATGTTCAGTACCGTTCCCCTGAAGCCAATGTTAGACTTCGTTTTACCGGGCTTTGGTTCAATTTGAAAAGTGCCAGAAAAAGTATTGGCCTGAATTATTTCTCGACAACAGGTTTTTGGTCCATCCAGTTGAGGAGATAAGGGACACTGTAAATGTGTGTCCATCCGAAAATCCGCAATCCATTGGTTATTTTCCAGATGGCTTCCCCTCTGAAACTCTCCTTGTCATCGGGCAGGTGACTTACCTTTTCGAGTGCAGTTACCAGTTCCTTTTGGTTGGGATAATCCATGAGCTCCATGGGTAATTTGTCGGTTTTCAAGATGGCTGCGCGTTTCACTGCCTCATCGAGGAACGAACGGTCGCCGGTCAGTTCATAACCCAGCAGAATACTGGGAACAGAGGCCAGAAAGGACTCCATGGCATGGTTGATGGAAGGGTTATCCCTCTGCCACATGGCATGGGTGATTAACGCTTGTTTCACTTTTTGGTCACCTGTGATTTGGTAATATTTGTATAACCCCTGTGAAATGTACACCTGAGAATAGCCATAACGTTCGATGATCAGACTGCCGCCCTGCTCAGAACTTTTCTGCAATTCCAACAGGATCCTGACACGGTCTTTTAATTCCGTGAAATACTTCTCTTTCTTGTCCGCATCAAACAACTCTGTGAGATTCCAGATCGACAAATATAGCCGTCGGCCCTGCAAGTCGTGACCGCCAAAGATCCTTCTCAGATAGAGATCACCTGCTTCTTCAGCCACATCCAGTGCTCTGTGGTCGCCTGAAAGATAATAGGAGGCAATCCAGCCCGCAACCCAAACGTGGGCGCTCAGCAAGGAGGTGAAATGTTGGGCTGCATGTCGTCTTCCCATTCCAATATATGGACTTCCCTGGTACCTTGCACTGTCGTTGAGGTTGAAAAAATCAATGGAATTATTGGTGTCGCCCAGAAATTTTGGAAAATTGGGCCAGTGAATATTGTCGATGTCCATGGTATGCTGACTGCATGCATTGGCGGTCAGATAGTAATCCCGGTTGCCGGTTCGCATGAACTGCATCCACCACATAAAATCTATGGCCGGTTCTCCGCTGTTCCAGGTATCCCATTTGTTCTTTGGGAAATAGGTCATGAAATCACCGTAATCAATCATGCCATACCAGGGTTCCCATTTTTGATTGAAACGCATCCAGTCTAACTTGTAGTCGAGGCTACGCTCGAGTTCAGGATGTTTGTCGGATTTTACCGCAAATGATCCATACACCTTGCTGTTGGCATACCATTCGGGATTCGCATGCGTTACGGGAGGGTCCAGAAAGTACTTGAAATTATTGACCAAGCTGGATTCGGAGTCGGATTGAGGAAAAAATTGGTAAACAATCTCGGTTGTTTTGGCCAAACCCTGGGCAAAATTTCCAAGCATTTCGCTGTCAAATTCCATGCTTGCCCTTGCAAAACTCATGGGTGCAACCTTGGGAGACCAGATGTAACTGTACATTTTACTGCTGTCGCCCTGTATGGCTATTTCCTTTGGATATTCTTCGAAGAAATTCCGGATGCCAACACCGATCCCCCATTTTTTATCCGTCAAAGTAATCCACCCGGCCATGCGCTCCTTGTTGAGCAACTCTTTTTGACCGATATTCAGGGTACTTTTAAAACCCTTTATTTGTTGGGTCGGAGATGAGTTATTGAGTGGAGGAATCCTGTTCACATTAGGTCCGGTCTGTAAAAGTGATGCATTTTGATTGACAGGAAAGTCAGTTTCAATTATTTTTTCCTCACCCGGATTGGTCCACGAACCATCAAAGTAGCCTGTTTTTAGTTTTTTCTCTCCATTCAGATTGTATTTGAGATCGAAGCCTGCACCTGCAACCTGATCGTTGGGAATCATCCACCCTTTGTCGTTCAGCATGGCTTTTTCATCGACAATATTCTTATTCTGGGTTGCGATGGAAGAGTATTCACCTTCACGCTTTTGATGCATATCCGGATCGCCTGTATAGATGATCGTGTGCAGTACCCTGATATAGGATTTCCCTGCATAAGCGTGTATCCTCATGACAAATGGGGATGTGTTATTGTCTTTGCGGCGATACAGATAATCTCCATCAATTCTGATGATGGCATGCAGCGGTCCTGAACCTTTTTCCAAAACCGTATTGGTGATTTTTACCCTGGATGAATCAATTCCGGCCTTGTCTAAAATATCCAAAAAGCTACCCCTGGTTTTGCTTGATTCTCCAATCAGATCTTGCTTATCAAATCCATTTTTGTCTGTGTCAAGTGAGACCTTGTCGAGAAAACCCCCACCCAGTCTGTTGATGATAAACTGAAGCGGACCAGTACTTACTTTCACCCTTCCATAAGGACGCTGGTTGTTTTCGACTACCACCCGATCTCCTGCGAACTCTTTTCGGACAACATCTTTCCCAAATTCAAGGCTGTAATTTTTTGAGGTTTCGGAAAAGAAAAACACCCAAATCCACTTGATACTTTCTGAAGTAGGTGACCAGGTACTCACAATGGTGATCTGTGAAGGAATTTCTACTCCTGTAGCATTCAGTACCCTGATGTGATCCGAAGGCAATAGCTTGCCCTTGGCAAAAGGTATACCCAGCAATTGAGGAGCTCCCGGAATATTGTGCTCCACGAGGAGTGGCAATTTTTCTGAAACAATCGCTGCTGATGCGCTCAGATTTAAGCCAAGCGATACTGCAACGATAAAGGATACTATCTTTTTCATGTCAATTTTCATGCGTAAAGAATTTGTTATTTAATTGTAGCATGGCATACCCAACTAATTATTGTTTGTTGGTTTGAAAATGGTCTTATAGGTATTTCATGATTTTTTTTCACTGAATTCATTGAGATTTTATCCTGCCCCCGGTCGATGGACCGGGAGCAAGATGAAAATCAAAAAAAAGGATAGGTAATATTGGAATCAGATGCCTGCCTACTTTTTGAGCATCGGAAATAGTTTCCTGATGTCCGCTTCTGTGGGTTGGCTGCCGTATTCGGTAATCTCGAAAGATTCTGCATATTTGAAAGCAGCAGCTTTCTCTTTCCCGTACCACTTTTCCAGTCCGGCTCTTTGTTCATTCGAGATAACACTTCTGTCTATCCACCTTTTTTTCAGCCAGGCTTTCCGTTCAGCAGGATCTGTAGGCACGCTCTTGTCAACTTCACCGCCGTTGCTGATCCATGGCAGCCATTCAAACATCTGAGATACATGCTCGTTCATGCCATCCAGCTTCATGTCCAATACCTCATCAATGCCTACAACAATGTCATGACTCATTGGATTTGGCTTTTTGAAATGGTCTTGCATATACAGGAAAAGTGGATTTTTCTTGAGGGCCGGTACATCATCCGCCACATTGGGAACAGCCACCATATAAGAGGCATCTTCTACCAGCTTGCCGGAGTTACGATGGTCGGGATGATAGTCGTTGGAACGCATTCCAATGACAACATCGGCATTCCATTTCCGGATTTCACGAATTACCTGCAGACGGACATGCAAGTCAGGTTGCAGTTCGCCGTCGTGGTTGTCAAGCACGGTATATTCATCAATTCCATATTTTTTGGCCGCATTCTGTGCCTCAGCGCGTCTTCTCTGAGCCAGAACCCCACCCCCTTCTTTGTAATGACCAGCGTCACCGTTGGTAAGGGAGACGAATTTAACGGCGACCCCCATCTTTGCAAGGAGTGCTGCGGTTCCGCCCATTTTCACATCGCCATCATCTGGATGTGCAAAAATGGCTATCACCCTTATTCTCCCATCTTTTTTATCCTGGGCATTGAGTTGTATTGAAAAGAGAGCGAGGATTAAAATCGCAGCGGTTACGTATTTTTTCATAGAAATAACAATTAAAATTTTTAATATATAGATAGGGTCGGATCAGAATCCGGGATTCTGAACAATTTTTCCATTTGATACATCGATTTCCTTTTGCGGTATCGGGTACAACAGCCTCACAGTCGCCTCTGTAATATTCAGTTGCTTGGCCAGTACTGTTTTTGCTGCACCAAAACGCAATAGATCCTGCCATCTTTGATTTTCGAAAGCAAACTCGACACGTCGCTCTGCAAGCAATTTGGTTGCAAATGTGCCGGGAGTCGCTGCATCTATGGCAGGCAGACCTGATCTGGTGCGAACCTGATTGATTAAGGTATACGCTTCAGCGGTTTCACCAAGTGACTCCGCCAACATCAAAAGGACATCTGCATAACGCACAACCACCCAGTTGTTGTCGCCATCGAAAGCAGTAGACTGAATCCCCAAATATTTTTTAACATAAGAGGTGTCCGGTAAAATGCTGTTTTTGTAAAGCGACTTGTTGTAACGCAAATCCCCTGTAGCGTAAGCTGCACGCATGTCGGCTGTGATGTCCATATTTGAATTTCCACCTCCAACGCCTCCCGACCTTCCGAGAATAGAGGCAAAGTATTCCAGATATCCGCTTCCCTCACCCTGGCCGCCGGTTTTAAATTGAACTTCAAAAATTGATTCGGGACCATTTTCGTAAGCAACGCCCCATAATTTGGCATAGTCGCTTACCAGTGAATATTTCGACGAACTCATTACCTTTCTAAGATAGGTAGCGGCAGCACTCTTGTCTCCAGTTGTCAGGTATATTTTCCCCAACAAGGCATCCACTGCGCCACTGGTAACTCTTCCAATGTTTGTTCCCGTATAGACTGCAGGCAACATAGGCTCAGCTTTGATCAGGTCGGCAATGATCTGCTTGTAGACATCAGCTGCCGGAACCTGACTCACGCTGATTGCGGAAGGAGAGGAGATGTCGGTCAGCTGCAGGGGAATATTACCGAAAAGAACAACCAGATTATAGTAAAGCAACGATCTGATGAAGAGCGATTCACCCTTGTATTGATTTTTTAGGGTAATGTCAAAGTCGGATGCGTCAATATTATCCAGGATGATATTGCAACGGGCTATACCTTTGTAAGAATCCGCCCAGCAATTGGATATTTCTGTGGCAGTAGTGATTTCCCTAAACTTGTCGATATCTTCCAAAGAGGCAGAAAGACCTGAAGCACCTGCGCCATTACTCATGTTATCAGATCTCATCTCGTTCAATAACAAATAGATGCGACCATAAGTTCCGTTTAGCTGAAGTGCATCGTAAGCTCCATTGACCGATACGGTAAAATCAGCCAGAGTTTTGTATGATGATTGTACATTACGTTGTGAAATTGGCGCAAGGCGTGTAAACTCTTTGCTGCAGGATAGAAGCAGGAATGATATCGCGCTATATAAAAATATTTTTTTCATGATGCGTACGTTTTATATAGAATTAAAATGTAAAGTTAAATCCAATCATGTAAGTACTTGAGATTGGATAGGCACCATAGTCTTCACCCGGGGTGATGCTTGTGGTTGACTGTTGCTGAACTTCCGGATTGAATCCAAGATATTTTGTCATGGTAAATAAGTTGTTGCCTGACACATAGATTCTTAATTTCTGGGAAGTTTTATTCAATGGAACGTCATATCCGAGCGTTGCATTTCTAAGCCTGAAATAGGATCCGTCTTCAACCTGGAAAGAAGATGGTCTCATGTTGTTGCCGTGCAAAGACGAGTTTCTGTCTGCGCGTGGGATGACTCCGTTTCCCGGCTGACTTACTGAAATCCAACGGTTGTTGTATTCTGCATAGGAGTTGAAGTTGGCCTCTCCGTTGAGCAGATGTCGGGTCGTTAAATTGAGGATCTGACGGCCTTGAACACCCTGAAAGAAGATTACCAGATCTAAGTTTTTATATTTGAATCTGTTGGTAATTCCATAGGTGTAATCGGGCATGTATTTCCCGACTGTTGTCCTGTCAGCTGTGGTTATCTTTCCATCGCCATTCACATCCTTGAATTGAATGTCCCCTGGGCGGGCACCGCCATTTACACCTGTTCCGACCAATAAATCGACCGGCGCAGCCGCAATTTGCGCCATTGTCTGATAAATACCTACTACCTGGTATCCGTAATAACTGCCGATTGGATCGCCAATTCTTGTAATGTGGCGAATATCTCCTGCACTACCAACGCTAAGAATCGGATCGCCGGAAGGGCCAAGTTTCAGCACTTTATTTCTATTGGAGCTGATATTAAAATCTGTTGACCACTGGAAATTTTTTCCAATCAGGTTTTTGGTCGAAATCGTGAATTCATATCCTTTGTTCTCCACTTCGCCAATGTTGGTCAAGGCCGTTGAAAAGCCGGATGAAGAAGGTATTGTTACATTCAGCAACAGGTCTGAAGTGACACTGCGGTAATAGTCGAATTCCCCATAGATGCGGTCTTTGAAAAAGCCGTAATCCAGACCAATGTCCAGTTGTTTCTTTGATTCCCAGCTCAACATATCGTTGCTGAGTGTGGAACGTCCAACTCCGTTGACAATGGTGTTGCTAAGAACATAGTTGGCACCGCTTAAAAGGCCGATTGAGCCATAATTTGGAATTTCGAAATTCCCGGTCAGGCCATAACTGGTTCTCAGTTTAAATTCGTTGATAAAATCATATTTCCGCATAAATGGCTCATCGTCGATTCTCCATCCCAATGAAATTGAGGGGAATGTGCCGGTCTGATGACCAGCTCCAAATCTGGAGGACCGATCCGAACGCATGGTTCCGGTAACCATATACTTTTCTTTAAACGCATAGTTCACACGGGCGAGGGAAGAAACCAGAGACCATTGTTCCTGTATGTTTGTGCCACCAATGACGATTCCGCCTCCAATAGTCTGTACCTGATCGTCCGGAAAGCTGTTTGCCTGGATCACTTTCAGTTCGTTGCTTTGCTTTTGCGCAGTATAACCTGCCAAAATTGCAAGTGTATGATCCTTGCCGAGATTGACATTGTAATCCAAAGTGTTTTCCCACAACCAGTTTAT
>JBAXUL010000068.1:0-21353 GCA_037129695.1 Prolixibacteraceae bacterium | reverse complement strand
TCCATGAGTACTTGCAGATATTTAATAATTTAACAAAAATAGTTACGAGTGAAACTTTGCAGTCATTCCTTGAAACTTTTCAAAATCGTATCAAGTATTCAATACATAGATTTGACAATCTATCATTCGTATTTTTTATTTGATTTTTACCATGAAAATTCTCTATACCACACTGCTGCTTTTACTTTTTTTGACAGGCTCTTCATTCAGAATTCTTGCACAGGATAATTATGAAATTCAGGTTTATGCCTCTGAATTGACAGAAAAACACCATTCCGTGTTCGAGCTGCACAGTAATTTCACCATGAATGGTTCAACTGAAATGCAGGCAAATGTTTACCCTTCCAACCATGCCTTTCACGAAACACTCGAAATCACACATGGTTTTTCCAAATGGTTGGAGGTAGGCTCCTATCTTTTTACCTCGATTGGCTCTGGAAACCGCACGGCCTTGACCGGAGTCCACATCCGTCCCCGATTTTCTGTCCCAGAAGAGTATCATTTGCCTTTTGGCATTAGCCTGGGTGCGGAGGTTGGCTATCAAAACCCTGCTTTTTTCGGAAGCACCTGGGCCGCAGAAATTCGTCCGATTTTTGACAAGAAATCAGGGAAATTTTATTTCGGGATCAATCTGGCCATGGGTATTGTTCTGGACAAGAACCAGGATCATCATCCCGAATTGAGTCCGTGCCTGAAGACAAGTTATGAAGTAAGCGGGAAAGTCAGTCTGGGCCTTGAATATTATTCAGCGCTTGGAGCCATCAATGATTTCGAAACCTTACAACAGCAGCGACATCAATTGTTTGCCGCTGTTGACTGGGATTTTAATCCCGACTGGGAATTTAATGCGGGTGTTGGATACGGATTGACCCAGGGAACGGATCAGTGGGTTGCCAAGGTGATATTGGGATACAGGCTTCCTTTTTAATGTTAAGGAAATTTCTCCTATTGGGTTGTCGGTAAATCTTCCCGGAAATTATTCAACTGAATTAATTTCCAAATGAGTGATTTTTTTACCGGATTTGGTCTGAATGGAGAGGATGCTGAATATTTCATTCGGGAAGACCTGATTTGTGATCGAATATTTTCCATCGTTCAACAAAATCTCTATGGAAGACCTGTCCAGTACCAACTGAAGATTTCGAATTGAATTCTCAATCGGAATCTTCTGTATTTGAGCAAAGTGATCACTGAATGCGGTCTTCCCGGATTTGCTTCTGTCCATGGTAATCAGGTTGCTTGTTACCTCAATTTTAAATTCTTCCTTCAGCGTATTCGAAATAACAATAGTGAGGCTTTCTGAATCCGGCAAAGTTGTAAAAGTGATTTCCGAATGGGAGAGATCCAAACCATTCTTCGTAAAAGGCATTCTTATATTTTTGGAGCTGAATACAGGTTTTAATGTGCGGTAGAATTGCGTCACCAATTTCTGCCGGAGGAAATAACTACCGTGATCCTTTGACAGGATCAGTTCCCGTGGAAGCGTCATGGCACTGCGGTAATCGGAAGTTGGCGTTTTGTTGGCATATTGCCAGTTGCTCATCCATCCAATGAGGATTCTTTTGGAATCAGGTGCGTTGCTGTAGGTTACTGCGGCGTAGAAATCAACGCCAAGATCCAGCCACCGGGCCGGACCATTTTCAGTAAATTTCTTCCCGTCAAAATCACCTGTGAAGTACCTGGTTCCTGATCCGCCATTGGGTGCTTTGCTTCCGTGGTTGACGATCAATACCCATTTTTCCTCATTTCCCGTTTTCATTGGGAACAGGTCGGGGCATTCCCATACACCGGTTTCCACATTTTCTGCTGGTTTGAAGTCGCTTTCAGCCTGCCACTGTTTCAAATCGGAAGATGAAAAGATTCTGATCCGGTCGCCCACTGCGAGAACCATGTTCCATTTGTTGATTTGTTCGTTCCAGATTACTTTCGGATCCCTGAAGTCTGGTTCGCCTGTGTTCTTCAGAACAGGATTCCCTGAATATTTTGTCCAGCTTTTGCCTTCGTCCAGACTGTACGCAATGCCCTGACTTTCCGTGTTCTTTTTCCCGTTTTTTCTGATGGCGTCGTTGTGATAGGTGAAAATGGCGACCATGGCATCTTTACCGAAACCGGCCCTGTTTTCCCGGTCAATGACGGCGCTTCCCGAAAAAATCCATCCCAGCGAATCCGGATACAGTGCAGTGGGAAGATGGCTCCAGTGCATCAGATCGGTACTTGAAGCATGTCCCCAGTGCATGGGTCCCCACACAATTCCATCCGGATAATACTGGTAAAAGAGGTGATAGGTGCCGTTGAGGTAGACCAATCCATTGGGATCGTTCATCCAGCCGGTCTGCGGGGTAAAGTGAAAAGTTGGGCGGTAGGGTTCATGTCTGTTGCCAGCGTCAGGCTGATGTTCTCCGGAATAGGTGACTAGGGTAAGGAACAGGGCAAAGGTGGTAAGGATGTATCTCATATTTTAGTCTTGATGATTTTGTACCGTTCTATCCCGATGGCGGTCAGCTAAATTAAACAAAATCCGGCTCTGCGATGCTTCATTCATGGTTAGTGGATCCGAAATGAGAATTTGTCAACAAATTGAGCCAATCATAAAAGTTAGAGAAGAGCTTAAACGAAAACTGCCTGAGCGGTTTTAATATCCACTCAGGCAGTTTTGAATTGGTCAATGATTATCCGAACAAATTGAAATTTTTGAAGAGTTTTTTATGATCCTTGTTTATTTGACAATCATCAGTTTGGTAGAAAGCATTTTCCCTTTCCACTTCATGATACATGGATAAACTCCGCTTGGAAGGGATAGATTTTGCATGACCTGATGTATGCTTCCGGCATCGGTATTGTCATTGTAAACTGTAGCCATCCGCTGACCTGACATGTTGAATATGTCAAGCGTCACTTTTGCGTCCTCACCAACCTGAAATACGAAGTTGGTTGATCCGGAGGAAGGATTCGGGTAGACATTCAACTGGTTAATTGCCTCCGGAATATTCGCATTGATTTTCAGGTCGCTGACAACCAATCCGGTACTGTCAGGCAGAATTTCGCCGTCTGGAAGGATAGCGCCTTTCAGCATGGTAATATTCATGGATCTTGGTATACTTGTGCCGCAACCGTTGGAAGCTGTTACACTCAGTGTGCCTGCAGTGGCTTTGTAAGAGAAACTTACCTTGACGGAGTTCGTTGTTCCCTGGATGGTCGCACCTTTGCCCGAATAACTCCATTTGTAAGTAACACCTGCGATAAATGGAACTGTATATACTACGTAGTACTGTCCGTAGGATACACTTGACGGACCTGCAGTAAAATTGCCGGGTTGAAGGGCTGGCGAATTGACAGTTACAACCGCGCTTACACTGTTCGTACAACCGCCGGCACTTGTAACTGTATAACTGATCGTTGCAGAACCTGCTGAAATTCCGGTTATAACTCCATTGCTGCTGACTGTGGCAACCGAAGGCACTGAACTGCTCCAGATGCCGCCTGCAGTCAAATCAGATAAAATAACGGTACTTCCTGCGCACAAAGATTTCGTTCCTGTGATAGCTGATGGAGCCGCAGGCGCTGGATTCACAGATACTGTCACATTGTGCGACCATGAACATCCTGTTGCAGCAACAGTTTCCACCAGATTATAGGTGGTGTTTACGATGGGGGAGACCGTTGGATTGGCCAATGTTGAGGTAAATCCAGCCGGTATCGATGTCCAGCTGTAGTTGCTTCCTGTTACTGGCACCGCGCCAATCTGGGTTGATGTGCCTGTGCAGATGGCCCTGTTTACGCCCACTGAAGCCGCTGGTAATGGATTTACCGTTACCACAACAGCGTGCGAATTGCTGCATCCTGTAGTTGTATTTGTTTCTGTAAGCGTATAGGTCGTTGTAACTGTTGGATAAACAACAGGATTGGACGATGCGGAAGTATATCCTGCAGGAACAGAAGTCCAGGTATAGGTGGATCCGGGTACTGCTGAGGCACCGATCTGTGTTCCGGTATTCAGGCAGATGCTCCTGTTGGGTCCAGCATTTGCAGCAGGCAATGGATTGACAGTTACTTTTACCATGTTGGTGTTGGTGCAGCCAGTGGCCGATGTTTCAACCAGGGTATAGGTCGTTGTTAACGAGGGTGAAACATCAGGATTAGACAAAGAGGAGGTAAATCCGGCCGGAATTGAAGTCCAGTTGTAGGTGCTTCCATTTACCGAAGCCGAGCCAATTTGTGTAGGAGAATTTGAACAGATGCTTCTGTCAGCTCCTGCGGATGCCAAAGGCAATGGGTTCACAGTTACAACAACCTGATGATTGTTTGTGCTGCCGGTAGCTGTAATGGTTTCCACCAGGGTATAGGTGGTTGTAACCACTGGTGATACCGTTGGATTGGCCAAAGAGGAAGTGAATCCTGCAGGATTGGATGTCCAGCTATAGGTACTTCCCAGTACAGTTGCAGCGCCAAGTTGAGTAGATGAATTCAAACAAATGGCCCTGTCTGTTCCGGCATTAGCTTCCGGTAACGGATTGACGGTAACTTTTACTGCGTTGGAGTTGGTGCAGCCCATGGCAGATGTTTCAGATAGAGTACAAATCGTGGTAACTAATGGTGTTATCGAAGGGTTGGACTCTGTTGAGTTGATGCCTGTAGGATTTGATGTCCAGTGGTAGGTACTTCCGGTTACGGACACATCTCCAATTTGTGTTTGGGAGTGCATGTTGATGCATCTGTCAGATCCTGCAGATGCTGTTGGCAATGGGTTCACTGTCACAACAACCTGATGGCTGTTGGTCATGCCTGTTGCTGCATTGGTTTCTACCATTATATAGGTAGTGGTAACTGCTGGTGCTACCGCTGGATTGGCTAAAGTGGAAGTGAAACCTGCTGGACTGGATGCCCAATTGTATGTGCTTCCTGAAACTGCTGCTGCTCCAAGCTGAGTAGATGAATTCATACAAATGGCCCTGTCAGTTCCGGCATCTGCCTTTGGTAATGAATTGACGGTAACGACCACACTGTTTGAGTTGCTGCATCCTTTCGACGTATTGGTTTCTACAAGTGTATAAGTTGTGGTAACCAATGGTGTAACGGTTGGATTGGCAATGGTAGAGGTAAATCCTGCAGAACTGGAAGTCCATTTATAGGTGTTCCCTGAAACTGGGGCAGCCCCAATTTGTACAGATGAATTTGGCTCAATGGATACGTTGGAACCGGCCACCGCCATTGGTGCAGGATTAACAATTGCTGTAACATTATGCGACCAGGTGCATCCGGTTGCGGTAACGGTTTCCACCAGATTATAAGTGGTCGTGACTGACGGAGATGCCACCGGATTGGCCAGCGTTGAAGTGAAACCGGTAGGGTTAGAAGTCCAGCTATAGGAACTTCCGGCAACGGAGGCTGCTCCGATCTGAGTAGATGCGTACTGGCAGATTGCCCTGTCAGTCCCTGTTGCTGCTGTTGGCAGCGGATTCACCGTGACCACCATGGAGTGCGAATTGGTACTGCCGGTAGCCGTAACTGTTTCCACTACGGTATAGGTTGTGGTAACCGTCGGATATACCACCGGATTGGCCACAGTTGAGGTGAATCCTGCCGGAGATGATGTCCAGCTGAATGTCGATCCGGATACCGATGATGCTCCGATTTGGGTCCCGATTTTCAGACAAATGCTTCTGTCAGCACCTGCAGCCGCTGCCGGTAAAGAACCCAGACTCACTGTAACAGCGTGAGTATTGGTACAGCCTGTAGCAGTTACTGTCTCAACCAGTGTATAAGTTGTGGTTGCTGTTGGGGATACGGAAGGATTGGCCACAGTTGAGGTGAATCCTGCCGGAGATGATGTCCAGCTGTAGGTTGAACCGGTTACTGCAACTGCACCGATCTGTGTGGAAGCGCCTGAGACGATGCTTCTGTTGGTTCCTGCCACAGCGGCAGGAAGTGGATTCACAGTCACCACGACGGCGTGCGAATTGGTGCTCCCGGTGGCGGTAACGGTTTCCACCAGGGTATAAGTAGTGGTAACCGTTGGTGAAACGGTTGGATTGGCTAGTGTTGAGGTGAATCCGGCCGGAGAGGATGTCCAGCTGAAAGTAGATCCGCTTACGGCTGTCGCACCGATTTGGGTGGATGAGTTCAGACAAATGCTTCTGTCAGCACCTGCAACCGCTGCGGGTAAAGAACCAACGGTAACCATAACATTTTGATTATTGGTACAACCTGTTGCCGTAACGGTTTCCACAAGTGTATAAGTGGTGGTTGCTGTTGGTGAAACGGTTGGATTGGCTGCTGTCGAGGTGAATCCGGCTGGAGACGATGTCCAGCTGTAGGTTGAACCGGTTACGGCTGTCGCGCCGATCTGTGTGGAAGCTCCTGAGATGATGCTTCTGCTGGTTCCTGCAGTTGCTGCCGGGGTAGGGCTCACTGTGACCGTCACGCTGTGGGTGTTGGTGCAACCTGAGGCAGTGATGGTTTCAACAACGGAATAGGTTGTGGTAACCAAAGGCGAGACAGTGGGATTGGCTGCTGTGGAGGTGAAACCCGCGGGAGAGGATGTCCAGTTGTAGGTTGAACCAGAAACGGCAGTTGCGCCGATCTGGGTGGATGTCCCCTGGCAGATCGTCCGGTCAGTTCCTGCCACGGCAGCAGGCAGTGGATTGACGGTTACCACCACGGCATGTGAATTGGAGCTCCCGGTGGCGGTAATTGTTTCCGTCAGGGTATAAGTTGTGGTGACCGTCGGAGATACGATTGGATTGGCCGCTGTTGAGGTGAATCCGGCAGGAGAGGATGTCCAGTTGTAGGTGTTTCCGGTTACGGCAGTTGCACCGATCTGGGTGGATGTACCCTGACAGATACTCCGGTTGGCCCCAGCAATAGCGGCAGGTATTGCACTGAGTGTGACTGTTACACTGTGGGTGTTGGTACAACCGGTAGCGGTTACAGTTTCTTTCAGGGTATAGGTTGTGGTGACGGTCGGAGTGACAGTCGGATTGGCAGATGTTGATGTGAATCCGGCAGGGGAGGAGGTCCAGCTGTAGGTTGATCCTGAAACGGCTGTTGCCCCGATTTGGGTGGATGATCCCGGACTGATTGTCCTGTCTGTTCCTGCAGATGCTGCAGGCAAAGGATTGACGGTGATGGTCACGATGTTGGAAGATACTGCTGCGTTCCAGTCGGCTGATCCCGCAGTACGTGCCAGACGGATGAAGGAGGTGGTTGTGTTTACAGTTCCCGGGGCATAGGTTAAAGCGTTGCTGCCGGCGATGTCTGTGAAGCTGCCGGCCACACCGGTGGCAGACATTTGCCATTTGTATTCGGGTGTACCCGTTAAGCCTGAAGCGGGAGCCGCACTGGTAAATGCAGAAGGGGCAGATCCTAAGCAGAGTGACTGACCGGAAGCAATCGTGCCACCTGATTGGGTAACACCGGTACCCTGGTATTCGTAGGCTCCAATGTCTGAAATGCTTCTGGTATTTCCTGCAAAATCAAATGTCGTTGTCACCAAAGGATTAACATCACCTGCGTTGATAAGCGTGGAAGCAGATAGTAAAGCGAAATCACCCTTGTCAAACATTGCAGAGTTTACAAAGCCTGCCAATGTTCCGGTCGTTGCGGTGTAGTTGTTCTTTAGCGTCAGATTTGGTGTCCCGAAGTAGTTATTCACATAGCTTCCGGTAGGACAAATCATCACATTGGAAGAGATGAAATTACTCACGTTTAAATTGGACGCATACCTGATCCCATCCGACTTAGGGTTGATGATGTTGTTGTTGAAAACGAAGAGTGATTTATCCTTTTCAACCGACTGATTCCCAATATAAATTCCATGTTTGGGTAAAGACTGATTTCCTGTCGCGTATAAATACCCTGGGTTGACGATGATATTATTGAATACCTTTGTATCGCCCAATCCCAATACATCAATGCCGTCACCTTTGCCGTTTACAATGTAGTTGTTGTATACGTTGGCTTTCGTGCCATTGTTGATTAATATCCCCGACATCTGAGTGTCCATACCGCTTTGGCTATCGTATCGTATCGTATTGCCGTAGATGTTGCAATTCAGCGATGCGCATCCGACTTGAATACCATCCCACCCCGTGTACTCCACAATGTTATTATAGATTTGCACTCCATCCAAAAGATTTGGATAACATACGGTAGATACCCCATTACAGGTGAAGGTCATTCCGTCCGTGTACTTGCTATTCCCGACATACATACCTTCGTTGACCGTGTAGGCCACATAAGAGTCGTGAATGATAGTATTGAACTGGGTGAATGTTCCTCTGAGCGCATATCCGCAGGCAGGGTCAGTCTTGGCAACGATACCGCACGACTTGACATTCTTAACTGAAACGAAGCCGACTTCAATATCTGAACTTAAATAGCCGATGTCAATACCCATTAACGTGCCATTTGTGCCATCAACCTGGAATCCATATTGAACACCCTTGACTCCATCGCCCAGGATTTTCAAATACTGGCATCCTCTGACGCTAATGCCGTAGCCGATTGTTGTGTTAAGGAGACAAGCTGATCCGACATTCTTGACGATGATAGGCTTGGAGGCGGTGCCCTTGAAATTTACAAGTCCCAAATATGCCCGAACTCCTCCTGTAATCAGAAGGGTATCTCCCGGTAGAACCTGGCTATACGAAGAAGAAGTGGCGTCAAGATATAAACTATTGATCGGAACGATATAGCTTTTATTTTGGCTTTTTGCCAAAATAGCAATGCTCGTCATAGCGATGACCAGCATTAAAATTTTTCTTGAATTCATGTAAGGGATGAATTAGAAAGTTTTAATAAAATGCGATAATTTTACGAGATAAGAACGAGTATTGGTATAAGCGGTAATCTGATCAATTAACACTTTGAATTAATTATTGTTTTCGTTCAGTCGTAAAAAAGTGTATTTCAGTCGAAATTTGTAATGAGTCCAAATTAAGTCAAATAACCTGGATGGTGCGGATTTGTTACAAAACTCCCGATTTTTTTAAGGGTAAAAAAAATTATAAATAAATGAACAAAGGAGAAATTTTAGCAAAGAGTTTGGGGGAGTGAAGTAATGATTGTTGAAGGGAAATGGGCTAAATAAATTTCTGACCAAAGTAAGCCACAAGAAGTCGATTATTCGATTAAGATAAAGACAATCAGGCAATTAAATGACTAAATTTGGTGCGCACCAGCGCTTCTGTGCAGATTCAGAAAAATGACCAATTCGTACCACCATCTTTTTAACCTGTCGAGCCCAGCGCGTTGGCAATGGCATTGATGGATTTCAGAAGGGTGGTGTTTTGCTGCATTTTTAGCGTATCGTCTCCTGATTCTTTGTTGTCGCGCCATTTCTTCAGGGTTTGAACCTGAATGTTGTGCATGGTGTCCAGCGCAACGGCCCTCAGCCGCGTTGAATAATAGTGGTTTTGCCTCCTTTGCTCAAACGGAGCCTGGAGGAGTTCTGTCAGCAATGAATCCGTCAGGTGGTATTCATTCAGGATCATGGGTAAAAGGTCTTCCCTGATATTTTGCTCTCTGATCAGTGTGGCATACAATTCGATGATGGCCGGATCAGTCGAAGCAAGGCCCGAATCAATGTTGGTAAACAAATAGCGCAACAAGGGATGGGTGGGGATAAGCCGACAAAGCAAGGCATATTTGCCGGGTTCATTTTCTTTCAGTTGCAGGAGCGCACTACCAACACCGTACCAGCTGGTGATATTGACCCGGCACTGACTCCAGCTGAAAACCCATGGAATTGCCCGCAAGTCTTCCAGCGTACGCTGGTTGGTGCGTCGGGAGGGCCGCGAACCTATTTTACTGGTTTCGATGACATCGATGGGTGTGGCTTGTTCGAAAAACCGGATAAAATCCGGATGCCGGGTGAGATCAAGATAGGTCTTGTAACTAACGGCAGCCATGGTTCGCATCAATTCAAAGAAATCTTCATCCACCGAATAATGGTTCACCAATGAATTGAGAAGTGCGCCTGAAGTAAGCAGTTCCAAATTAAAAGCGGCATTGACCTTGTTGGCGTATTTCCTTTCGATGGTTTCACCCTGTTCGGTAAGTCTTATTTTGCCGCAAAGCGATCCTGGCGGGAGTGAACGCATAAACCAGTGCATAGGCCCAGCCCCGCGGCTGATACTGCCGCCCTTTCCATGGAAGAAACTTACATCAACGCCATGTTCACGCCCAATTCCGGTGAGTTTATATTGCGCTTCAAAAAGGTTCCACTGGCTGGCAAGTATGCCTCCATCCTTATTGCTGTCGCTGTAACCGATCATGATCTCAGCCACAGGTCGGGAGTAGCCTTTTGCTGCCATATCCAGGCGCAATGTGTTTGCAACAACAGGATTGGAGAGGTATTCATTGAAAATATTCGGGGCATTCTGCAGGTCTTCGAGGGTTTCAAACAGCGGGACGATCGGAATCCGACAGGCCGGTCCAGACGCAGTCTTTACAAATAAACCGGCTTCGCGGCAGAGCAAAAACAGGATATACAGATCATCCACACTGCGCGTCATGCTCACAATTAATTTCCCGATGGCATCGGAGCCGTAAAGACCAATATGATCGGCAAGCAGGGTGAGGTAACGGAGAACATTAAGCGTTTCCGTTTCAGAACCGGAATATGACCTGGTAAATGGCCGGTAAAGCTTTAGTTCTTCAGTGAGGAATTCTTTGCGCAGGTTACCTTCTGCAGTGAAATTGGAAGTTTCACAATCTACATCTTTCAGCAGGCCGTTGAGTGCTTTTTGATAGTAAACACTGTTCTGGCGGATATCAAGGTGTACCAGGTGAAATCCGAAATTTCTGATGAAACGCATGGTGCCGATTACTTCATTGACGGCCAGGTAAGGTGCTCCCCACTTCACTATGGCTCTGGAAAGTACCTCCAGGTCGGCAAGAAGTTGGGACGAATTGCGGTAATAAAATTCAGTTTTAACTTTCAGGTGGTCGGCAATGCTGAAATCGTCGGACTGAAAAGGTAGTTTTTCGATCAGTAAAAGTACGTACTGCCTGAATGGTTCACGTGCCGAAGTATTTAACCACGCTGCGCCGGATCCGGGAATCAGCTGATCTGACAGGAAATTGCAATGTTGGACAAAGAATTGGGGCAAACTGCTTTTCTGGGTATAAATGCTTAAGCTGTCGGCCAGGGTATGCAGACGCTGATGAACCATTTTCAAGGCTTCCGACCGTAATTTTTTCAGCGCGAATCCTGTGATCTCGGGAGTTACGAGTGGGTGACCATCCCGGTCTCCTCCTACCCATGTTCCAAGGGTGATTCCCGGTAGGTTTTTGTAGTCTTGCAAGGCCTTTGGGTCGAACCCTGCCTCCGACCATGCCTGAAGAAGCTGCTTGTCCTGCTGGTCAAAAACATCGGGGAAAACATTGGTCAGGTAATAGAGCATGTTTTCCAATTCCGTTTCTACATGCGGCTTTTCGAGGTAGATATCATCAATAAACCAGAGCCGGGTAAGGATGATATTAATCTCATTTTTAATTCCTTGTCTTTCGGAATAGGTGTAGACCGGATTTTCAAGCATCACCAGTTTGAGATAAAGCTCCCTGTAGAATTTCATCACAACTGTTCGTTTTGCTTCTGTGGGATGGGCCGTTAAAACAGGTTCGACCTCCAGTTGCGACAGCGCTTCCGCAATCTGGTCCTGTTTGATCCCTTGTGCCTTCAGTTCTGCGAACGTATGGGCCCAACTTCCGTTGATGCTTGCGATTCCCAGTTTTTGCTGTCTTTGTCGCCGGCTTTGAACTGCCCAGTTAACCTCACATAAATTCAGAAGCTGGAAACAAATAGAGTAAAGATGAACTACTTTTTGTTCCATTCCGGGGCGGTGAACAAGTACCGGATCGTTCAGCCACGGAATAAATCCGGTAAGTTCTGCTTCATGATTGGCTTCGAGCACTTCCGACAGGCAACGAAGCAGAAAGAGCAAATCCTCGTATGGTTTTCCTATTATCTTGATATTTTCCTGAAGTACCCGGTGCATGGCTTCCTTTTTAGTTGACTAAAATTACCAGTGTTTTATACGAAGTTGACCGGAATTTGTTTGAACCGGTATCACCTATCCAGGCGAAAGGCAATTTTCCTTGGTGATTCGATTCGTTTAAAATTTCAATATGAGGTATTTACGTACCGGCGATGATATTTTAGGCAATGGTTATTCGGCACCGCGATCCATTTTTCCCAAGCAAAATCTTTTGCAAATTAATACTATCTTCATACCCCTCTTGCCGAACAAATTATAAATTGAAATACAATGAGAAAACTGTTTGTGTTATTTGCTTTCCTTCCTGCTCTCCTTTCTGTCGTGAAAGCCCAGGAAAATATTACTTACCAGAAACCATCCCGTGAAATTCTTGAACTCGTGGATTACCAGAAAGCGCCTCAGGTACTCATGGATGATAAGTACGAAAACGTCGTTTTTACCTACCAGAATACCTACAAGACGCTCGATGACTTAAACCAGGAGGAGTTACAGCTAGGCGGACTCCGCATCAATCCCGTCACGAATATTGCTAGCGCAATCACCTACACCATCAACCTGAAGGTCCGTAAATTCGCAGCGAAGGAACCTTTGCAGGTGAAAGGATTACCCGAAAATCCACACATCACCTATCTGGCCTGGTCGCCCGATGAAAAGAAGTTGGCCTTTACCAATACAACCGCCAGTTCAGTTGAACTTTGGGTGCTTGACATCGAAACCGCTGTGGCCACCCGTGTTTCCGGAAAGGCGCTGAATGCCAACCTTGGAAGGCCATTCAGCTGGTTCAAGGATAGTCAGTATTTACTGATCCGTACGATACCTGAAAACCGGCCGGCACTGATCGACTCCAAAAAAGGACTTCCGAAGGGACCGATTATTTCCAACAGTGATGGCGCCAAAAGCCAGAACCGGACTTATCCCGATATGTTGAAGAACAAAGCCGATGAGGCCAATTTTGAAACGCTGGTTTCCTCCGAACTTTACAAAACAGACCTGAACGGGCAAATGGAATTGTTCAAGGGAAAAGCCATGTATTCCAATGAAAGTTTTTCGCCTGATGGAAATTACTTGTTGGTAAGCACTATTTACAGACCATTTTCCTACATCGTACCTCTCAACAGGTTCCCATCCAAAAGTATGGTTTATGACTTGACGGGTAAAGAGATCAAAATGGTCAATGAAGTTCCGCTCACCGAGGTGATGCCCAAGGGATTCATGGCCACCCGGAAAGGCAAACGAAACATGACCTGGCGCAACGACCAGGGAGCCTCACTGTATTATGTTGAAGCACTCGACGGAGGAAATCCAGAGAACAAAGTCGACTACCGTGACGCAGTTTACCAGTGGAATGCCCCGTTTGAGGCGGAACCTGTGTTGTTGGCGAAAACCATCGACCGTTTTGAAGGCATCATCTGGGGAGATGAAATCAATGCCGTACTTTACGATACCTGGTACGACACACGCAATGTCCGTACTTACCTTTTTAATCCGGCCGATCCAAAACAGCAGCCGAAGGTTATTTCCAGCAGAAATTCACAGGATATCTATACCGATCCCGGACAGTTCGAAACGGTCAAAAATAGCTTCTACCGAGATGTATTGCTTTTTGACAAGGAAAATATTTTCCTGATTGGTTCCGGTTACTCCAAAGATGGTCAGTTTCCTTTTATCGATCGTCTTAACCTGAAAACCAACAAGACCGACCGCCTTTACCAGTCGACGTATACCGACAAGATGGAGCGGATTTTTTCCGTCAAAGACATCAAAAAAGGGGAGGTGCTTGTTCAGATCCAGTCGAAGAGCGAATATCCCAATTATTACCTTCGCTACATCAAGAAGAAGGAGCAACTGACTGCTGTTACCACTTTCCCGAATCCTTTTGAAAGTATCAGGAATGTGGAGAAAAGCCTGATCAAATACATGCGCAAAGACGGTGTTCAGCTTTCCGGAACTCTTTACTTACCTGCCGGTTACGACAAAACGAAGAAAGAGAAACTGCCACTTTTGATTTGGGCTTACCCGACAGAATACAAGGATAAAAATAGCGCAGGACAGACTGCCCTGAACCCGAACGAGTTTACATTTCCCTACTATGGTTCTTTTGTTTACTGGGTAACCAAGGGGTATGCCGTATTGGATGATGCCGCTTTCCCGATTATCGGCGAGGGGAAAACGGAACCTAACGACACATTTGTGTCCCAACTGGTGGCTAACGCGGAAGCTGCCATCGATGCAGTGGACTCCCTGGGATTTATTGACAGAAAACGTGTCGCAGTTGGTGGACATTCCTATGGTGCCTTTATGACCGCCAATCTGCTGACGCACTCCAGCCTGTTTGCCTGTGGGATTGCCAGAAGTGGTGCCTATAACCGCACCCTGACTCCATTTGGTTTCCAGAGCGAACAACGCAACTACTGGGAAGTTCCGGGTGTGTACAATACCATGTCGCCTTTCATGAATGCAGAAAAGATGAAGACACCGCTTCTGTTGGTTCATGGCGAGGCCGACAACAATCCCGGCACCTTCACCCTGCAAACTGAACGTTATTTCCAGGCTCTGAAAGGTCTGGGGGCGCCTGTCCGCATGGTGCTCCTTCCCAAGGAAGCTCACAGCTATGTGGCCAAGGAAAATATACTGCATTTGCTCTGGGAGCAGGATCAGTTTTTTGAAAAATACCTGAAGGGCAAAAAGTAAGACGGGCGAGGCTCTCTTAGGTGATAGAAACATTTAGCTATTGAGAATTCTGCCAATAATGTCGCGCAAAGCACGCAAAGCTCGCAAGGAAAAAAATGCGACAAGATCATTTGTTCGTTTCTTCAACGGATGATCCACGAAATTTAATTGATGTTTCAATGCTTGAAGGGTTGTATTTTGCGGCTTTTCAAGCATTGAAACATCAATATTTCATCCCTGTTTTCTAAAATCGGTACGCACAAAATGCCTGCAGGGAGTACATCCAGTCGTTATATGCCCCGAAATTAAAGAGTTTAGCTTCGCCGCCAAGTTGCACCCGGGGACTGAGCGGATAGATATAGGAAGCGGTGAACTGGTAATTGGATAACGACATGGTGTTGGTAACGATATTTTGTTCCGCACCTTTTGAACTACTTGTGAGTAGTGCCAATCCAAAGCCGGTACTGAGATAAAAATGGTCAATGATCCGCATTCTGACGAGCAGGAGCATGGGTGTTATCCGACGTGTGATTTCACCTGTTGTGGCGGAACCTGTCTGGTTTTTGAACTTGAAAAACATGGTATAGTAGCCGGTTTCTGCTCCCAGGCTCAATCTGTATTCGGGTTCCCAGAGAAACCTGAGGGATAATCCTGCAAAGTCCTTATTCAGGTTTTGGTTTCCGTAATCAAGGTTATCGATGTAATGGGTCCATCCGTTACCCAGCGCAACGGAGAAGCGGGTCGGTTTGCTCTGCAATGAATCCTTTTGTGTTGCAAAAGATGCCAGGGCGGTCAGGAAAAATAGGATAATCAGCGTTGTCTTTTTTGTTCCCATGGCTATTTCTGAATGTAATGGTAATAAGTCACAACAGACGGGAAGTTGGTCAGAAGTCCGTCAAATTGGCCGTTGTTGAGATAATCTTTGATCCAGCCGGGATTATCGATGGTCCAGCAGATGGCCATCCTTCCTTCCGCATGCATTTGTTCCACCAGCTCGTTTTGCGTACCCATTGTCCATCGGGGAGCCCATACGATGGAATTGGCAGTTCTGACATCATCGACAGTCAGTTCACACAGGGAAGGTATCGTCTGGTATCCCGGAAAACTCATCAGATCGTTGAGCACATTCGTGGTAGGAATGCCGACTAAGATGGTGATTGTCCGGCCTTTGTCACGGGCCCGCTGCAGCATTTTTTGCTGGATCGGGATTACCACCGACATGGCTTCGGTCTCCTCTTTCATATCCAAATACACAAAATTGAGTTTCGTGCTGTCAACCACGAAAGTGAGGGCTGCCTCCAGGGAGGGGATTTTTTCTCCATGGATCAGGCGTAAATGGGAAGTTAACTCGAGCCACGAATAAGCACTGATCTCTCCTGAAAGCGGGCCTTTTTGTGTCAGGCGAATGTTGACATCAGGATCATGGTAAAGAAATGCAACCTTGTCCCGGGTCAGTCGTACATCCAGTTCAATCCCTGTGGACCCAAGCCTTTCGGTGAAGTTGAGCATTTCAATGCTGTTTTCTGATGCCGGAAGCCGGTCGGACGTTCGGCCACCTCCCCGGTGGGCAAGAATATTAAATTTTGAATTTTTTACCTTTTCGGAGAAGGATCGAAGGTAGGTGAGCGTGAGTGATTGGTCGGGCAAGCTCTCACCGTGACCAATCATGCCGCGCAGCACAATTTTTTGCGGATTTTGCTCGTTGGAAATCTCACTGCCTCCCTCGGTTTTGGAGATAGACATGGTGCACAAACCCGTTCCGTCGCTGTTGGCATTGCGCCAGTATCCCTCGAGCAAGATATTCGAATCGAGGGAGCCGGCAGCCATCACGAAATAGTTCCCGTTGAAGCAGGCCAACGAGAGTGATTTGCGATTCCACTTCAACACAATGGAATCCCCAAACATTCCGGAAGTGCTGTTAACCATGTAAATACCCTCCATGAGTATTTTCGATGCCGGCTCCAGTGGCATGGTTCCCTTGAGGGTTGAATTTACGATGGTAGGAATAGGCACATCGTAATCCTTGTTGCAACTGACTGCAAAAAGTAAAAAGGCCGCGGTAGCGAAAATCAGTTTTTTCATGTTGGTATGCGACATCAAATGATCCAGCTGAAAGATATTTCAGGTATATGGTAAAACCTTTTAAAAGTCGAAAATGTGAGCCAGACTGGCCAGTAGTATTTTACATAGCTATCCTTGAATCCAATGATTAAAACCTTGTTTTTGTGGAGCCGCTGTTCGATGTAAATCGCTCCGGTATAGCCATTGTAAAAATCTTTGGTAATGGACAGCTCGTTTTCTCCGGTTTTGGTTCGAACCGATGCGACTGCAATGGCTTCGGCTTTCAGGGTAAAGATCATTGTTTTTGTTTGATAACTGCCGGAGATATTCGGGTAGTGCAACCACGCTTTTGTGGTGTTGTTAAATCCGAACTGCTTGAGCTGACCTGCAACAAAGGCCAAGTCATATCCAAGTTTGAGGCCAAATTTGGCTTTAGTCAGGCTGATTCTCGGTCCAAGGCTGATCTGGTTGGATACGATGAGCGATGAAAAATCACCTTCAACAGAGAATTTCCATGGTAAAGTATAGATTCCGTGGTAGTTGAATAACGGCGCCTGAATGGCCATTTCTACCATGTCCTTGGGTGGAAGAACCATTGAAAGCCCTACTGATAACTTGTAATGTGAAAATTGATCATACCGGGGGTGATGCATGGAGGGCATCTCCTGTTTAACATACATGGATGGTTCTTCCTGTGCAAACAATGGAATAGGCCAGGCAAAAACCAATAAGATCTGTAATATCTGCCAAAATCTGTTATCCCGGTAAAATTGCATTGAATAAGGTTTAGGCATTTTAAAGTTAATCATTTACAAAGATAATCTGATTTCAGGGACTGTCTCAAACGCAGCCGTAAATCCCCTGACAGTCACTTCCAGTTCGTTTTCCCTTCTTTGAAGCACCAGATAGAAGAAGCGAGGTTTATCGGCGTGACTGATCAGATCCTTGTACTTTTCTTTGTTATCCAAATAAAGTGGCTGGTCAATGCCACCGCCACCGCCAATTACCATGAAGCGCTTCCCTGCGGCGCTTTCGAAACACTCCAGATTATGGGAATGGCCCGAAATAAAGAGTTTTGTTTTTGGGGACTGTTCATAGCGGGAGATCAAGGCCTCCTGAACGTTCACGGAGGAACCTACTACCTTGCTGTTACTGAAGGGGGAATGGTGGGTGCAGACGATCACCATTTGAACCGATGAATCGGCATCCAGTGAATCCATTACAGTCATGTACCATTGTTTTTGACTGCTTTTTTCTGCTTCCGTGAGTTGCCGAAAGTTGGAATTGAGCATGACGATGGCCAGACCATCTGTTCGCACACAATATCCTGTTAAGGGTAAGTCGGGAAACCTTGTCTGAAAATTGGGAATTCCTTTGGAGGCAGTCAACATATATTCATGGTTGCCGGGAATCGCGTATACTTTGGAGCCTGAGTCGCGCAACGTCTTCAAAAACCGGTCAACACCCTTCCATTCACTGTTTTTTGAGCCTTTTCCGACCAGGTCTCCCAGCATGAAAACATACCCGTCGTTTTTATTTTCAATCTCCCTGAAAAGTGAATCTCTGGCATCACCGTTTCGGTGGGTCTTGCGGATTATTTTCTCAACCGGAAGTGGCTCCTGACAATCGCTGATGAAATAGAGGGAAGTGTGCTTTTGCGAGGAATTCTGTCCAGGCGAAATTGGAATTTCCAAAAGAAACCAGAAGAGGAATAGAAGGAAGAATTTATTGGTTGAGAGGATCATCAATCAATTTATTTTAATTGTGCGGAAAATAAAATTGCATGGAAAGGATCCTGGCATCATTGAAAATTGAGAGTTTGTATCCAAACTGACAATATTTTACCGGTCTTCAATCAAAGGTAACATTCAAATTAAAATATGCCTGCCAATCAGAGATATTAAAGTATTTCTTTTCTGATTTGAAAAATAAAATGGCAAGAGACTCCTGACAAGTTTTGTAAATTTGGCATCTTTGCTATGCATACAGAAAATAAATATTTTATCCCAATGTCCTATGAATCCTAATACAATCAGGGAGTTTGCCTCCTCTTTCCAAAAAAGCAGGATATTGCTGAGCGGTTTCGAGCTCGACCTGTTCACCAACATCGATGAGAACGGAACAACCAATGAGCAGATCTCAGCACGGCTCAATCTGGACAAGCATGCAGCTGAACGATTGCTGAATGCGCTGGTATCTGTTGGGTTTTTATCCAAACAAGATTTATTGTATTTCAATACCGCCGAAAGTTTTGCCTTCCTGTCGAGGAAGAGTCCGGATTATTTGGGTGGTCTGATGCATACCAATCACCTTTGGAATACCTGGAGCAACCTCACTCGGGTGGTTAAAACAGGAAAATCAGCACAGCCTGAAGAAATTAATGCGAGAGGCGATGAGTGGCTTTTCGCTTTTATCAGTGCCATGCACGACAGGGCCACCAAGCAGGCTCCACAACAAATTGCCAGACTGGATCTCACCGGGGTCGTATCACTTTTGGATGTTGGCGGCGGTTCAGGCGCCTATTCCATGGAATTTATCAGAAGAAAGCCTGAAATTGAAGCTACAGTTTTTGATCTTCCCAATGTGGTCCCGATTACCCAACGCTTTGTTGACAAGGAGGGTTTTTCTGGTAAAATAAAAACACATACAGGCGATTACACCACCGATAATTTACCCAACGGATTCGATCTGGTGTTCCTTTCTGCCATTATTCACAGCAATTCACTGGAGGTGAACCGCGAGCTGGTCAGGAATTGTTTTCAGGCTTTGAACGAGAATGGCCGGATTGTTATCCAGGACTGGATCATGAACAACGAGCGAACTCAGCCGACCGCAGGAGCCATATTTGCGATCAATATGCTTGTTGGCACCGAAGCCGGTGACTGCTTCACAGAGCAGGAGGTTACAGAAATGCTGGAAGACGCAGGATTTGGAAATATCTCAAGAGTTGAATTTGAATCAGGGTTGAGTCAGATGACGGCCCGAAAAAATTGACATTCTGCTTATCATCAGTTTTTTATCCGGGCAACTTTGGCCATTGTGCTTATCTTGGTGGTATAGGTTGATGAACGAACAAAAAACACCTGCAAGCCGCGATACTTGCAGGTGTTTAATGAATTCAACATTTCAAGCAGAGCAAAGGCCTTCAGGTTGTTATCTGATTTTTTTGCGCATATCCACGGTGAACTGATTGTCGGATGGAGGTAAATCGCTCCACAGGCTATACAATGCGCCATTCAGCGGCGGTGGCAGTGCCGGTACCTCATGGGTTAAATTTTCATCCCCTGCATAATGAGCCATCATGGCCTCGGTGAAAAAAGGAGCCCAGCCGACAGCCGAAGGCGCAGGAACCCCATACTTCACATTGAGCATATAAGTAAAAATGCCGTCCAAATGTGCAGAAAGGAACCCATTCGAATAGGATACAAACGGCAGTCCATAGGGAATTGGCGCATCGATTGTAGTAACATGTTTGGTATCCACATACAGGTAGTTGGGATCTGAAGTGATAATACGGTAGGGGCTTGGCGGAGTTACCAGCGAGCCGGTCTCTATGTCAAATACAGTATTGGTACCTTTTGAGCGTGAGGTAATGTCGTTGGCATGATAATGACCTGTAAAGATGACCCTCAAGCCTGCATCAATCAGGGCATCTGCGGTGGCTTCCCAATTGGCGGTGACATACCCGTTGTCGAGCGATTGCTGTCCGGTATAATGCTCAACCAGTCCATGATGCATCATGGCCAGCACCGTTATGTTTTTCTTGGTTGCTTCTGCCAACCGATCCTGGATCCATTGCCTGGTTTCCGGTTTAATCACTCCTGCGATATTTGCCTTTCCCGGAATCTGCAGATCCGGATAGATGCAATCATCAATGCCGAGAACCCATACATTATTGAAGGGCTCGCATACGTAGCTCAGTGAATGACTATCCCTGTAAATGGCATCCTGATATCCGAATTTTTCATAGATGTCGGCAAAATCGGAAGCCGAGATACTTGGTTCAGGCTCAGAACCGGCTCCGATATAATGTACTGCTTCAGGGTTGGCAATGTCATGGTTGCCGGGAACAACGAAAACCTTGATTCCTTTTGCAGAAACCTGTTCCAGCATGGTGGCAACAGCCTGATGATTGATCAATTCTCCATCTTTCGTCAGGTCACCCGGAATAAGCAGGACATCAGGTTTGGAAGCCACAATTTCTGCAATAGCTTTCCTTAAAATAGGATTGCTGAATTCGAGTAGTTTGGGGTCAGAGTTCAGGTAAGTCTGAAAGTCACCGGTTGGAAAAGTGGAAGGATTGCCTGTCATCAGTGCTGGATCAAGATAATGGATATCTGACATCACCGCGATTTTCATTTTCGGTTTGGCCGATTTCAGGCTGTTTTCAGTATTGGTAGTCAGTTCAGTCGGTTGTACCATATCTTTGGAACATGACCAGGCAAGTATTGCCAGAATGAGGATTGGATAAATTTTGAATGTTTTCATGTTTAAATAATTTGTATGAGTTGCCACATGGAATTCACATATTGATATTATCATTTCTGTTGGTGTTTTTCAAACATGCTCATTTCACACGTAAATAGCAGTATTAATTTGTTGATTATTAGAACGTACGTATGG
>JBAXUL010000067.1:0-21359 GCA_037129695.1 Prolixibacteraceae bacterium | reverse complement strand
CAAGGAAGCATCACCGGCATGATTGTCGAAAAATCGTCAGACAAGCCGCTTGAGTTTGCGCAGATCATTCTTCAGAACGCGAAGGATTCGACCTTTGTACAGGGTACAGTTTCAGACAGCAAGGGTAAATTTTCCTTCGAAAATGTACAGTTTGGAGAATACAAAATCAGTTATAGTTTTATCGGATTCGCGAAAACAGAAACTTCTGCCTGGAAGCTCAGTGCGGTCACAAATAAGCTGAATCTCGGGAAACTGTATATTGCCGAAACGGCAAGGGCGATCAGCGAGGTGGAAGTAACAGGCCGAAAATCCACTTTCGTCAATTCGATTGACCGCAAGACTTTCAATGTTGGCGAAGACCTGATGAGCAAAACCGGGTCACTGAGTGATCTGTTGCAGAATGTACCTTCCATTCAGGTTGATATTGATGGCAATGTCAGTCTTCGCGGATCGGATAACGTCACGATTCTGATCAATGGTAAACCGTCAGCCATGATGAACCTGAACCGAGCAGCCGTTTTGCAGCAGATACCTGCCAATTCGATCGAGAAAGTTGAGGTGATCACCAATCCATCCGCCAAATACAAACCGGATGGTACTTCGGGTATCATCAACATCGTACTGAAGAAAAACAAGAATCTGGGTCTGAATGGCAATGTCAGTGCCAATGCGGGGAATGATGATCGTTACAACACCAATTTTGCCATGAACTATAATCCGGGGAAAATCAACCTCTTTGGAAATTTAGGTATCCGGCAGGACGATCGCAAGCGGATCAATGACATTGCCACGCAAACCTATTCAGCAGGAAAAGAGGCATCCTCTGTAGTCAATTATTCGGAAAGTCATGGACGACCTATCAGTTACATTGCGGGACTTGGTGCAGATTACAAAATGAACGACAAAAACAGGTTTGGTCTTTCGGGAAATTACAACTATCGTTACCAGGAGCAAAGCGATCTGTCGGTCTATACAGTTGAAAGTAATGGACTCAGGCAGGAGGACTACAACCGCAACCGTTTCCTTCCTGAAAAAGAAACAGATATTGAATTCACCTCCTTTTACCAGCACCTTTTCGGGAAAGAGGGACACGAATTCAACCTGAACTACACCACTTCGCATTCAACTGAACTCGAAGACAACTATTACACAAATATTTACAGGCTTCCCACTTCGAAGTTTTTTTACGACAACATGTTGTATCATCATTGGAACAACGAGTCGCAATTTTTGGCCGAATATACTAATCCATTGTCTGAAGATTCAAAGCTGGAAGCCGGTTATGAGCTTGACAACCTGAGCAACGATCAGGATCTGCACCGTGATACCACGGCCATGAACCAACATGTTTTTTTCAAGGACAATTCCAGGTCCAACCAGTTTATTCGTTCAGAAACGACCAATGTACTTTATGTGACTTATGAAAAGGAATTGGGGAAATTTGGTTACATGGTTGGGTTGCGGGGTGAAGTGACTACCAACAGCGCCAATCTGGTGACCAAAAACAGCGTGATCAACAACCATTACAACCGGCTTTACCCATCGCTGCATACTTCCTACCAATTGTCCAAATTGCACGAACTGCAATTCAATTACAGTCATCGGATACGCAGACCTGAGGATGAGCAACTGAACCCTTTTCCTGAATACCAGGATCTGCGCAACATTCGCCAGGGCAACCCTTATTTGAAGCCGGAAGATATTCATTCTTTTGAACTGGGTTATAAATTCAAAAAAGGAGCCACTACTTTTCTTTCGACAGTGTACTGCAGGTTTAATTTCAATGGCATCACCTCCATTACCAAAGTTAGCGGCGACACATTGATATCAACTTTGGAAAATCTCGCAGAAAGTAAATCGGCAGGACTTGAACTGATTTTAAGTACAGCAATCGGTAAGGTGGCCACCATTAACCTCAGTTCCAATACATTTTACAACACCATTGATGCCTCGGCGCTTGGTTACAGTTCCAACAAATCGGCAGTCGCACTTTTGTTAAGCGGAAGCATTGGTGTCAACCTTACCAAAAGCACGGTATGGCAGTTGAACTCAATATATACCGGAGCACAGCTTACCCCACAGGGCGAGCGTTTGCCATCGTTTGTGCTCAACACCGGTTTCAAACAGGAGGTATTCAGGAAAAAGGCAGCTGTCTTACTGACCGTTTCCGATGTATTTAACTCATTGACAAATAAATCGACCATCGACACTCCCGATCTTCAACGGCAGGAAAACAGGAAACGAACTGCCCGCATTATCTATTGCGGCTTCACCTATAATTTTGGAAATTCCGGTAAAAAGCAGAATGGCGATGCATTGAAATATGACAATAAAATGTAATTTAGACCATTGAGCCGTCTAACGGGGAAACACAGAAGCGTGATCAGTCGCGAGGTCTGAGAAAGGTGGAGACCACGATTAACCCGAAGGTCTTAAGCTCATTTTAATCACTTTAGTCACATTTCATGAAACAGGTAAAGGTCTTTTTCGTTTTTCTGCTTTTGACAGGCAGTATTTTCCAAATGAAGGCATCAAAGATCAGTGCTGTCAGGGTTGGATCTAAAATCAATGTCACCATTGACGGCAAATTCTTTACGAGTTATATTTTTTCGTCCGACGAGAAATATCCATTTTTCTATCCCGTCAATGGACCTCTTTCGGGCGGTTCGGTTACTTCGATGCGCAATGGTGAATACCCGCACCACAGTTCGCTTTTTTTCGGATGTGATCAGGTCAACGGCGGAAATTACTGGCAGGAAGGATTGGAACGGGGGCGCATTATTTCCGTCAATGCCGAAATTCTGAAAGAGGGGGGAGATACCGTTGTGATTTCGGACGAATGTATCTGGAGCAGACCGGGCGCGGTTTCGCCGGTCAAAGATCAACGGATTTTCACGATAACTGCTCCTTCTGCCTCCATGCGGCAGATTGATGCTGAAATATCCATGGTGATGCTAATGGATGTACATATCAAAAAGACCAACCACTCTCTTTTCAGTGTGCGCATGGCCGCAGACCTTTCAGTCAAAAACGGCGGCAGTATGGTCAACGCTGAAGGTGATAGCGGTGAGAAGGCTACTTTCGGCAAGAGTTCGCCGTGGATGGATTATTGCGGGAAAAGAGGTGACGTGATTGAGGGGATTGCCATTGCGCAGCATCCTGCCAATCCATGGTTCCCTTCACCCTGGTTTACCCGGGATTACGGATTTTTTTCACCTACACCGATGTATTGGCCTTCCGGTGATGAGGAGACCTTTGTCAGAAAAGGCGAAATTCTGTTGCTTCGTTACCGGGTACTGGTGCATGGCGGAAATACTGCTGATGCGAAGGTGGCAGAGCAATTTTCGAAATACAAATAATCTGGCATGAAAAAATATTTCTTCGTGGCCATTTGCCTACTTTCGACTGCCGGCATGGCCGTATCACAGGAGAATTCGGGCGGTGACCAAAAATCGATCCGAAAATACATCACAGTTGATGCCAAACGCCGGACCAGTGACAATGGCAAGATTAGTTACGGAGCCTACGAACCTTTTCAAACAAGAACGGTGGAGCTTCTTGCGGAATTCCATCCACCCCGGAAATTGCCTGAACTGAGTAAATACGGTGGTTGGAAAAAGCACCGTGTCAAGGCAACCGGTTTTTTTCATGTCGAGAAGGTCGGAAAAAGATGGTGGGGGGTCGACCCACAGGGGTACCTGTATTTTAATATGGCCATCAACAGCATCAGTATGGGTAGATCTCCCAGAAACGAGAAAGCGGTTTTGGACAAGTTCGGTTCGTCCCAAAACTGGATGAAACAAACCATTCAGATGCTGGAACAAAACGGGTTTAATTGTGCCGGATCGTGGTCGGATTATGAGGCCATCATTGAAGCAAACAAAACGGCTGCAAAGCCACTGGCCTATACCATCAACTGGAATTTCATGAGCGGGTACGGACATGAGAGGGGCGGAACCTTTCAGCAGCCTGGGCATACAGGTTATCCGAATGATGCCATTTTCGTATTCGATCCGGGTTTTGAGTCATTTTGTGAAAAGCATGCCAGACAGATAGCTGCCTTCAAGGATGATCCCAATCTGTTCGGCTATTTCTCAGACAACGAGATGCCGTTTAAAATCAAATCGCTTGACAATTTTCTGGCTCTGTCCGAATCGGAACCTGGCAGGCAAGCAGCTGAAAAGTGGCTCAGTGAGCAGGGTATTACCAGGGAACAAATCACTGACCAGCACCGCGAAATGTTCATGGCTTTCGTGGGGGAAAAATATTTTTCCGTTGTCAGCAAAGCCATCAAAAAGCAGGATCCAAACCACATGTATATTGGCGCCCGCTTTTACAGTGACGAGAAAAATCACGAAAAATTCATGAAGGCTGCCGGAAAATATTTGGATGTGATCACCAACAATTATTACAATTTCTGGACTCCCGACTCAACCCATATGGCCAACTGGACGGCCTGGACGGGAAAGCCTTTCATTATCACCGAATATTACACCAAAGGCGAGGATTCGGGAATGCCCAATAAAAGTGGGGCTGGCTGGATTGTTCGTACCCAGAAGGATCGCGGATTGTTTTATCAGAACTACAATCTGGCATTGATTGAATCCGGAAATTGCATTGGATGGCATTATTTTAAGTACCAGGACAATGATCCGGATGCCAGGGGAGTTGATCCTTCCAATACGGATGCCAACAAGGGAATCGTCAACAATTATTACGAGGTATGGCAGCCAATGATGGACAAAATGAAGGAGTTGAATACGCAGATATACAATATCATCAGTTACTTTGATGAATAGGTTTCAATCCTTGGCACAATTAAAACCTCACTTCCTCGACTGATCCCTTACCGCTTTAAATTCTGAATCCTTGTTCCATGCAGGCCAGGCAGAAGAATTCGCAAGGTTGGTGCCGACCTGATACATCAGTTTCGCATCTTCCAAGATCCCGTTCAGATCTGCTTTTTCAGCATGGTATTCATCAGAAGGAGTGTGGTAGGTTTCTTTCCAGTATTTGTCGACGAGTTTCATTGTTTCAGCTTTGCCGTATTTTTCAGCATCCACATAACCCTTGGCATAGATGGCCGGAACTCCCTGTTTGACAAAAGGAAACTGATCGGATCGGAAAAACATGCCATTATCAGGGTTTGGATCGGGAGCAAGGTACCTGCCTCTTTTGACAGCCTCACGGTTTACCCATTCATCCAGTTCCGATTGCCCCGAACCTGTCAGCATCACATCCTTAAATTTGCCCAGGAAAAGCAAGACATCCGTGTTGATGCAGGCAACTGTTTGATTCATCGGAAAAAATGGATGTTCCGCATAATAACCAGAACCAAGCAATCCGGATTCTTCACAGGTCACAGACAAGAATAAGACCGATCGTTCCACGGGTTGACCCTTTTTGAAAGCTCTGGCCATCTCCAGCATCCAGGCTACTGCACTGGCATTATCGGTTGCCCCGTTGTAGATGCTGTCGTTATTCACTTTAGTTCCAATACCCAGATGGTCCCAGTGTGCGGTGTAAACAATTACCTCTTCCGGACGTTTGCTGCCTCGTATCATTCCACACACATTGTTCGATATTTTGGATTCAAATTGATTGAACATTTTGCCGGAAACTTTTGCCGGCAAAATAAGCGGTTTAAAATCCTTTTGAAGGGCCATCCGTTTTGCCCTGTCGAAACTCAACCCACAGGCCGTAAAAAGCTGTTCCGCAGCTGCTTTTGAAATCCAGCCTTCAAACGCGCAACGGTCCTTGTTCTCATTCTCCGGTTGAAGGTACAATTTGGTAGTTTCTCCGTTGTTGCGAACGACCTGCCAGGGATATCCCGCCGGACCGGTTTCATGAACAATCAGGCAACCTTTGGCTCCCCGGCGGGCAGCCTCTTCGAATTTGTAGGTCCACCTTCCGTAATAGGTCATGGTATTTCCCTTGAAATAGGGTTCGCTGGTTCCGTATCCGGGATCATTGACAAAGACAAGGATGGTCTTTCCGGCGAGATCCATTCCCTGAAAATCGTCGCGGTTGTATTCAGGGGATGTGATGCCGAATCCGCAAAAAACAAGTTGGGATTGATCAAGGGAAAGCTCCTTTTCCATTCTTCTGGTGAAAGCTACGTACTCTGTCAGCTTTTGGAATTGAAGTTTTCCTTTGGGAGTTTCAAAATCAAGGGTATTGGATAAGTGTGAACTAACGGAAAGCAGCGGTACATTTTGAAAAAAACTCCCGTTATTGGCCGGCTCCAGCCCAATTTCCTTCATCTGACCGGCAATATAGTCGATGGTAAGTTTTTCCGCATCTGTGGTGGGCATACGGCCTGCAAAGCGGTCGGACGACAAAACCGAAATATGCTTCTCAATATTTTGGTAATTGATCGCATCTTCCCCCGAATTCTTCATGTTGGAAGTACAGGCAACACTTAGAATGGACATTAGTCCCAGGATGGTTTTTCTCATGATGATTGGTTTTGATGAAAATAAGCTGCCGGATATTTAACTTTTGGGTTTGGTGAGCAAAATTTTGTCTCCTTCTTTCAACCCTTTCTTGATCACGGAAAACTTATCGCTTTGGTTTCCACATTCTACATTTTGAACCGTCACTCCACCAAATCCTTTCAGGTAGACAAACTGCTTTTCTCCATCTGAAAACAAGGCTGAGCGGGGAATTACCAACACATTTGGTTCCCTTGAGATGATAATTTCATTGTTGGTGGTCATGGCAGGCTTGATTTTCTTGTTATCGCTTGCAATACGGATATTCACCTTAAATACTTTGGATTCGAAACCTGTCATTTCCTGGCCCACATTTGAAATGGCAGAAATGATGCCGATTTTTTCCTGATTTTTGAGGGCATCGATGATGACCCTTGCACTGTCACCTACCTTGATCTTGGCAATGTAGATTTCTTCCACATAAGTTTCAGAGACCAGCACAGACAAATCAGGCAAGGTAGCGATGATCGGATTTTGCATGCTCACCCAGGAGCCAATGGTGAGTTTGCGGCTTCCACCCCTGCCGAATGTTCTGCCATAAATGATCATCCCATCCTGAGGTGCAGTAATTCTGGCTTCCTCGTATGCCAGCTGGTATTTTTTGTCCTTTGTGGTAAATTCATCAATCTGGGTTTCCAGGCGCCTGATTTTGGTATTCAGATTTCGCTGCGTCATTTTGTAGGCACGGTTTTTTGCGTCGTATTGCCTTTCTGCACGTTCGTAAGCCATTTGTGCTTTTCGCTGATAGGCAGGTGATTCATAGACCGACTGCTCCATCTCAATTTTTTTGTTCTGGAGATCGAATTCAAATTGCTCAATTCCATTGCGCAGCTCAACCAGGTCTACTGCGCTATCAATTTTTTCATCATTGAAATTGAAGATCATTTTTTTGAGCGCCTCCTCGTTGGTTCCCATCAGCTGCTTCACCCTGCCCTGGTCCAGCAATGCCACATAATCCCCTTTTTGTACGATGGAACCTTCAGGAACCAGATCTTTGATCTGTGTATCCCATATCTCCAGTTTCCGGTCACCCATCACGTCGGGCATGGTAATGAACACCGCTTTTTCACTCTGGATTTCACCTTTGCAGGTAATAATGGCTTCAAAATTCTCCTTCTTGACTTTGTATAAGGTTACAACAGGTTTCACCCTGAGAAACCAAACCGCAAGAAAAAGCAATACCAGCAGTAAAGCCGCAAGCGTAATTATCTTTTTTGATTTTGTAAGCGTCATTGGTTCAGTATTTTATCAAAATCAGCAGATAAATCGGTGCTCTTTTCAAAATCATACAATGAAAGTTGTCTGATCAGGTAATAGGATGTCCAGTATTTTTGAAGCGAACTGATATAAGCCCTTTTGGCATTTTCCAGGTCAGTTCTGGCGATATTGAGCTTGGTGACATCCAGTTTGCCAATCTTGAACCGGCGCATGGTCACATCAAATCCCATTTGTGCGATGGTATCTGCCTTGGCCGAATTAACTACCTGCTCAGATTGCAGGTTGAATTCCAAAACATTCATCATCACCGATTGCTGAAAGTCTATGCGTTGCTGTTTGACGGTATTGATCACCACCTCGCGGTTGGATTTGGCCATTAAAATCTGACCTTTCCTTTTTCCCCAATCGATAATCGGCACTGAAAGGCCTACCAGACCCAAATTCTGGAATCGGTTTGGGTTTTGATAAACACTGCCCAGATCGTTCGATTTCTGGTTCAATCCTGCCATTGCATTGATATCCGCGCTTAATCCATTCTGTGCCTTGACAAGTTTGACATTGCTGTCCTGCTCAAGAATCTGTCTCTCCTGTGCCATAATCTCCGGATTGTTTTCCATTGATTTCTGAACGGCAGCATCGACATTGATCTGCAAGGCGGAGCTGATTGCCTTAGGCAGCTGGCATTTGATGATGGCACTTTTTTCCAGTCCCAGGAATACATTCAGGTCGGAGCGTGCCCTCAAAAGCCCCTGATTGGCGCGGGTCAATGCGATCTTTGCATTCATCAGGTTCAATTCGAAATTCAGAAGTTCGTCCTGGGTTAAAGTTCCTACCTGGTACCGGCCCTTTCCAATCTGGTACAATGTATCTGAATTGGCCAGATTGGTATTGGCAATATTGAGTTCGATCTGTGCATCAACCAGATTAAAAAATTTGGTGGTAGTTTTGATGGCAATATCTTCTTTCGACTGGATGAATTTCTTTTTGGCAGTTTCGAATTTCAACGGTTCAATTTTCGATTTCCAGTGTAAACTGTTGTAACCGTTCACTCTTTGTTTGTATCCCAGACTAATCATATTCGATGAATAGGTGGTTGACAAATCTCCGATGAAATTCTTGACCATGCCGAGATCTGTACTTGCAGACAAACTACCGCCGGTGAGGCCGACATTTTGGGTCATTTTCAATGAAGCATTGGAGGAAATGGCCTGTTGCTGGGTATACTGCCAACTCTGGTCCTGCGGGACATAATCCGACCTGATCGAATTGTTGTACTGGAATGGACTGGCTCCAACTGCCAGTTGTGGCAATTTATCCGATCTGTAATACTTAAATTCCCAGTAACTTGACAGGTACATGTTCTCCTGCTTGAAAGCATCCAGCGACTGTCTGGATGCCAGGTCAATCGCGTCGTTGAGGGTCAGGTTCATGATCTGCCCCTGTGCCGGTGATAATTGACAGGTGGCAAAAAAAAGTATTAAAGCTAAAATGCGGTTCATAGTTAATTATTGTCTTAATGATTCGACAGGGTCTTGATCGGAAGCTTGTTTGGCAGGTAAATACCCGAAAGTGATCCCGATAACGACGGAAACGCCAAATGAAACGAATATGGAAAAAAACGAAATGATCGTTTTGATGTCAAATACGGTTTGTATTACTTTGGAGAGAATGACCCCCAGAACGATTCCTATGATTCCTCCTGCAAGGCTGATCAGGGTTGACTCAGATAGGAACTGAAAGATGATATCCTTTCTCGAGGCACCGATAGCCTGACGAGTGCCAATTTCACGTATCCGCTCCATGACGGAGGCAAGCATGATGTTCATAATCCCGATGCCACCTACAATCAGGGAAATACCTGCGATGGCACCCAGCACGATGTTGAAGATCTTCTTGGTTTTTTGCTGCTGCTTCAATAACAATTCCGGAATGCTGACTTCAAAATCATTGATGTCATTGTGTTTTCGAAGCAGCATATTTCCGACAACCTTTGCCGTAGCAGTGAGTTGCTGGGTCTCCTTCACCCGAACGATGATCTGGTCGAGCTGATTGGTATCTTCCATCTTATTCTGGTTGCCGGTGTTTCCTGCACTGACCAGTTTCACCTGGTCTCCTCTGATCAATGCCCTGTTCCGAAACCTGAGAAGCATTGTTTTAACCGGAATGACGATACTGTTGTCGGTGCTGCTGATGGTCTTTGTTCCGCCACCGGAACCGATGAAACTCCGCTTCTCAATCACTCCAATGACCAAAAGCCATATCTGTCCACATTTGATGTATTTCCCGATAGGTGATTCGTGGTTGAAGAAGATGTTCTTGATGTTGTAACCAATGATACAGACTGGAAATCCGTCTTTCATGTGTTTCTCGTGGAAAAATGTCCCGCTTTCGAGTTTGATGTTAAAGAGGCTGAAATAGTTGTTGTCGGTTGCATCCAGCTTCACCGGACTGCTGATGTCATTCAATATGGCCGTATAATTGAATGTTATGATGGGGCAAACTTCCTCGACTGTGGGAATAATCTCCTTGATGGAATTGGCATCCAAAAGGGTAAGCCCTTTGGAGAATTTCTTTTTGTTCCCTGCCAGCTGATTGCCCTCTGTCGTACTGCTGCTCTTCGGATCGTTGGCACTGGCCTGATCTGACTGCAAAATTGGAGTTACGATAATGTTATTCACCCCCACCATCTTGATTTGTTCGAGGATCTCCTGTTCGGCTCCGTTACCGATGGCGAGCATGCTGATAACAGCGGCAACCCCAAAAATAATTCCCAATGCCGTAAGCAGAGATTTGATCTTGTTGGCAATGATTGCTTCGAAGGCAATCTGAACATTGTAGGAATATCTGGTATAAAAGGCTTTTAGTTTCATAGTTTATCCGTGCATGATTCATAATAACACAAAGGGAAACAACCGGTTGAATTGTCTTATTTCCCGGCCAAATTCAGTCCAATCTTAGTTGTATCAGCCTTTTCTGTGCTATTTCCGGAGATCTTTTTCTCTTTTTGTTTCAACAGTTGTTCCTGATAAATGTCCCATCCAACGGTTTCAATTTCTTCTGTCTTTTCGGGTTCATTCAGTAGTAATTCATCTCCTTCTGCAATACCTTTGTTGACAACCATGTAATCTTCGTTTTCCTCGCCTGTATCTACCAGTTGCCTTACAATTTTGTTCTTTTTCAGGTAAACAAATTTCGTTGAATCGGTTTCAAATACCGCCTCCGTTGGAACATACAGTTTATTCTGGTAAACTCCTGTCTGAATTAAATTTCCCGTTGTCATGGCAGGCTTCAGATCCGGATCACTGCCGGAAATCCTTATGTTGACAAGGAAAACCTTGGAATCGCTTTTCGGCATTGGTTGTCCGATATTGGCGACCGCAATAACCTCACCATTCAATTGCTTTTCAGGGAAGGCATCGATGCTGATGGAAACTTTCTGACCAACCTTGATTTTTGAAATATCGATTTCATTGACGTAAGTCTCCGATATCATTTTAGTCATATCGGGCAAAGTGGCGATGATCGGACTCCAGGGCGTCAAGACTGACCCAACCTGTATCTTGATCCCAAACCTGTCCCTCGCATAAATTACCATTCCTTGTTTGGGGGCTTTGATGATGAGCGCATCGTAAAGTGCCAAGAGATCATCCACCCTTTTTTGCTTCAGCCTTAAGTCAATGTTGCGTCTTTCCATCTGCGAATTCAGCTGGCGGTGACGCATGGCAAGGCCCTTGATGTCTTGTTCCAGCTTTCGTTCGGCTTTGCTGACATCCATCTCGGCTTTTTTGATGACGGAGGGTGATTCATACGCTGATTCTGCCAGGACGATCCTTCGCTCTTCAACATCGGACGTTGAATTGGTAATCAAATCACGGTAGTTGCTCAGGCTCAGGTTCGAATCAAGTTTGGCATCCTCGATGATCACCATGGCCGCTTCCAATTCAAGACGTGCAGTTGTCAGTACCTCTTCAATGACCTTGTGATCGAGGGTGGCAATGTATTGCCCGGAATCGACAACGGATCCTTCTTCTATCAAATCGGTGATTTTGATCTCATATACCCTTACATTCTGGGTTGAAAGAACGGAGGGTAAGACGATATTTTCAGATTTCTCAGATTCCAGCTGGCCTGAAGTGTGAACTTTTACTTCAATGGAACCTTTTTGTACCCTGCAGGTTATTTCCTCTTCACCGGATTTGCTACCCAGAATAATAAACAGGATGATTAAAAGTGGTATTGAAACAGCAAGAATAAGATAAACTCTTTTTTTGTTCATTGTAAACATAGTTACTACCGGATCAGTCCGGATTTTGCATTTATTTTAAGACATTCCCCCGAAAAACTGAGGATATTGATTGTAGGGTAAAATTGACGGTCGCAAAGATAAACATAGATATGGTTTGAACTCCTGTTATTGTGCTTGTGCGGACCTTTTTTTTAATGTTTTAAAACCATCTTTTTCCATCAATAAACCATAGCTAGTCTTCATTCAACGTCGGTATGACACAATATAAAGAAATTGGTTTAATCACTAAAAGTAACTGTTCAGAATTTATTGATCCTTCCTTTGAGTTTGTGTTTGGTTTTGTGAGACAAATGCGTGGTTTTGTTGGAAAAGTCGTTGCTCACGATACTTATATTTCCGTCCATTTCAAGTATTCCTAGTCTGACCTCGCTGATGTTTTCAACCCCATGCTCCCTGGCTGCGGCTTCAATTTCTTCTTCAGTGATTTTTGCTGTGAGGAGATTTTCTGGTAGAAGTTTCCCCTGATAAACCAGCACAATGGACTTTCCCTGGATCAGTTCGCTGATTTTCTTGTTTTTATACAGCAACTTCTTGAACGCAAAGTTGGTCGCAAACAGTGCCAGTGCAGCTACTATTCCTCCTAAAAGGGAGGTATCGCTGCCCACCATTGCATTTTGAACGGCATTGCTGATCAGCAAGATAAAGACGAGGTCAACGACTGACAACTGTGCCAGCTCTTTTTTACCAAAAAGCCGTATGGCCAGTACGATGAAAAGATAAACCGCAACTGAGCGGAGTACAACTTCAGCCAAGGGTGGTAAATGCATTGTTTTTTTTTCGAAATTAGTAAAAAAAGAGCCAAAAGACGCAGAATGAGGGATTAGAATAGGGCACTTATAGCGGAAAGAATGTGCAAAATGAGAAAGATTATAATCGACTTTTCTTCATATCACTCTATTTTCTCCTCCGTCCATTGCCGAATTGCTGAATCGACGATATGCCACATTGTCGAATTGCCACATTTATCTATATTTGGAGTTCTAATCCGTATTGCAAACTAGCTATGACCAAAGTTCTGGAGAGGATGATCGATTTATTGCAAAAACCGTTTCACAGTTCGGTTTTGATCTTTGCAGTCATTCTTTTCATCATTCTGCTGGCACCTATTCTGCTGAGAAGTCTTAAAATCCCTGGAATCATCGGATTGATTCTTTCCGGATTGGTGATCGGGCCTCACGGACTCGGTTGGATTGAGAAAAACGCGGCTGTCGACCTTTTTTCTACCATAGGATTGCTCTACATCATGTTTTTAGCGGGTCTGGAACTCGACCTGAAAGAGTTCAAAGCCAACAAAAACAAGAGTTTGGTTTTTGGTCTGTTTACTTTTGTGATTCCCATGGCATTGGGATTTCCCGTTTGCCGTTATCTTCTGGAGCTTGATTTAAATGCCAGCCTGCTGGTTTCCAGTATGTTTTCGACCCATACGCTTGTCACTTATCCCATTGTGAGCAGGATGGGAATCTCCCGCCATGAGGCAGTAGCTGTTACAGTAGGCGGAACCATGCTGACCGATACGGCTGTTCTGGTTCTTTTTGCTGTGATAGTCGGGTCAGTAAAAGGGGAGATTAATGCCCATTTTTGGTATTCCTTCGGTGTTTCAGTGGTGCTTTTCCTGTTGGTGGTTTTTCTGCTGATCCCCTTGTTAACGGCCTGGTTTCTTAAAAAGCTGGAGGGTGAAAAAAGATCTCATTTTATTTTTGTGCTTTCGATGGTTTTCTTTTCTGCATTCCTGTCTGAAGTGGCCGGATTGGAGCCTATCATCGGAGCTTTTGCTGCCGGAATAGCGCTGAACAGATTCGTGCCGCGAACCTCCTCACTGATGAATCGCCTGGAATTTGTTGGAAACGCACTTTTTATCCCTTTTTTTCTGATCAGTGTCGGGATGCTGATCAATCTGAAAGTGATTGGGAATGGCACTACCGCCTGGATCGTTGCAGGCACTTTGACTGTTGTGGCCATTATCGGCAAATACCTCGCGGCTGCTATGACCTCCTTTACGTTTAAGTTTCCTGCCACCTGGCGTCGCCTGATTTTCGGGATGAGCAGTTCGCATGCTGCTGCAACATTGGCGGTAATCCTGGTAGGTTTTAAAATGGGAATAGTTGACGAAAATGTGCTGAATGGAACCATTGTTTTAATCCTGGTAACTTGCCTGGTCGCCTCTTTCATCACAGAAAATGCAGCTAAAAAAATTCTGATTCAGGAGGAAACCTACCGGGAGACGCCACTAATTCCTGCAACGGAACAAAAAATATTGGTGCCGATTTCCAATCCGGGTACCATGGAACGGTTGATTGACCTGGCAATCGCCATCAAACTACCAAAAAATCGTTTTCCTATCGTGAGTCTTTCTGTTGTTGATGATGATCATACTGCCAAGTCGAAATTGATTGAAGCCAAAAGAATGCTTGAGAAAGCTATTATTCATGCCGCAGCCATTGACCAGAAAGTAGAAATCATCACGACCATCGACCAAAAAGTTACTGCCGGAATAAAAAGGGTTGCCAAAGAGATTTTTGCATCCGAAATTATCCTTGGGTTTGCCATGAGAAATCAATTTTCAGAAATGCTTTTTGGGAACAATGTCAAATATCTTGTGGAAAATACTGATGTGGCAGTCTGGGTTTCAAGTATCCATTCGAACCTGAACCAGTATAAAAAAATAGTGGTCATTTGTCCGAAATTTGCAGATCGTGAATTTGGATTTCACAACTGGCTGATACGTATTCTTCGCATGGGCAAATCATTGGATCTTGGTTGCCACTTTCTTGCCACTCCCCAAACATTTGAACATGTCCGTTCATTCCAACAGCAGCAACGCTCTGCGGTCAAAATCACATTTCAGGAGTTTCTTGAATGGGATGACTTTGTCGGCCTGGGTCAAACCTTGACACCCGAAGATTTGATTATCATTCCGCTTCCCCGAAGTGGGGGAGTCTCCTATAAGCTGGCTCAGGAAAATATACCCAGGTTGATGTCCAAACATTTTGAAAATTTAAGTTTTATTCTGGTTTATACCTCTTCTGCAGATGATACTACAGAGCTAATGTTTTCGCATGATTTTGACAACACCATCATCGAAAAGGGCATGAAATTCGTGAAGAATCCGGCCAGATGGTTCGGGAAATTTTTCAAGTGAAGCGTGCTCAGATCAATCTTTCAACTTTTCTATTTACAGCAATCACCAAGAATAGTCAGGGTAATTCCTGAATAGGCATCAAAGACCTTACCAGCATTTGTTACATTCCCGTTAAAGGCGCAGACTGTCACCGTCTCGCCCAATGCGATGGTCTTTGGTCCGGAAGGCATCCCATCTGCCATGGTATAGTTGTAAGTTGTTCCGGCATCTGTTCCTCCACTTCTCTTAATTTGAACCGATTTAAACGGTGTAAACGATACTGTCATTTCGCTTGAATAGGTTGCCCCTGTAGTCGTTTCCGTAAGTGTATATCGCAAAACGTATGTGGTGCACTGTCTTCCAAAAAATTGCGGATTTCTGATGCCGGATCCTGAGAAGCAGCCGTTTAATCCGGATATGATCGTCCAGTTGACGGCATAACCAGCCGGCGCTGCGCTGCCGTTAAGGTTCGTCGTGAGCCAGCTTCCGCAACCATTGTTCGAAGGATTAGTGATGGTTCCCGGAATATTCATCTGATCCAGTCCGGCTGCGACAATTGGTTTAGGAGAAGTAGTAAAAGAAATCTGATTGCCGTAGGAAGTACCCACCATGTTGGTGGCATAGGCTCTTAGAAAGTAAGTGGTTTCGACTGCAAGTCCGGAGACATTGCTGACAAAGGCCCCGGAACCCGCACCATTGGATGTTTTGTTGTCGGAAATAGTTGGGTTGGGTGAAGTACTCCAGCATACACCCCTATCGGATACAGAGGCACCTCCGGCAGAGGTAACATTACCGCCGCTATTCGCCGTAGATGCGGTTACCAGAGAAGCATTGGCAGTTGTTAAAGTGGGTGCTACACCGGCTGTACTGAAGATGAAATCATTTCCATATACAGTCCCTACACTGTTTGTCGCGTAGGCCCTCATATAATAAGTTGTCCCGGGCAAAAGTCCGGTTATCGAACTGGTAAAGCTTCCGGCGCCTGTTCCATCCAGGGTCCTGCTATTGCCGATGTAGGGATTGGGAGATGTGCTCCAGCAAACACCCCTGACAGTAACCGAAGTTCCGCCGTCACTTGTTATGTTCCCTCCACTTAATGCTGAATTTGAGGTGATCTGACTCACAGCATTGGTCGTCATGGATGCCAGGACTGACGTGGTAGAGAATGCTATCGGATTTCCATAGGCAGTTCCGACACTATTGATCGCATAGGCCCTCACATAATAGGTTGTACCCGGTAACAGCTCTTTTAAGGAGCTGGCGTAAGATCCGGTACCAGAACCATCCGAGGTGGTAAAATTTGAAATGGAAGGATCAGGCGAAGTACTCCAGCAAATGCCCCGGGCTGTCACGAATGCACCTCCCGAAGAGGAAATGTTCCCTCCACCGTTTGCTGAGACGGAGTTTATTCCGGATAAAGTGTTGGTGGACAGGATGGGAAGGGTTGCTCCGATGGTGAAAACAACTTCGTTGCCATAAGCTGTGCCTGCACTATTTGTCGCAAAAGCCCTCACATAATAGGTTTGACCTGCCGTTAATCCTGTCAGGTTACTTGTAAAAATGCCCATGCCGGAACCTTCATTCGATTTTGTATTGTAAATGGTCGGATAGGAAGAGGTATTCCAGCAAATACCCCTGGCGGTCACAACAGATCCGACTGAAGAGGTAATATTTCCTCCGCTGACAGCTGTTGTCGTTGTTACTGAAGTGATATCAGTTGTTGTTAACAGGGGTAAAACTGCCGATGCGGTGAAGGTTACCTGATTACCATAGGCTGTCCCTGCACTATTGGTCGCATAGGCCCTCACATAATAAGTTGTTCCTGAGGTAAGTCCGTAAAGTAAGCTCGTGAAGCTTCCCGGACCGGAGCTATCAACAGTAAAGCTGTTTGTGATTGTTGGATTTGGAGATGCACTCCAGCATACACCTCTTGCCGATACGTTGTTACCGCCACTGATTATGGAACCTCCACCCGTGGCTGTTGTGGAGCCGATGGAGGTGATTTGATTCGTGATCAGGGTAGCAATTGATCCTGTTGTAGAAAAGGATACCTGGGTTCCGTAGGAGGTACCCGCGCCATTTGTGGCATAAGCCCTCACAAAATAAGTGGTTCCGGTGGAGAGTCCGGTGATCTGACTCGAAAAGCTTCCTGTACCTGTGCCATCGGTAGTTTTGCTGTTGGAAATGGTTGGGTTGTCAGAAGTACTCCAGCAAACACCTCTTGCTGTTACCTGTGAGCCGCCCTCGTTGCTTATATTTCCTCCACCCGTTGCCGATGTTGTATTGACCGCTGAGATGGCAATGGTCGAAATTGTTGCATAACTGTTGGTGGTAGTAAATGAAATTTCATTTCCATAACCTGTTCCGGTACTATTTGTTGCATATCCCCGCACATAGTAGGTGGTTCCGGGAGTCAATGCCGTGATGGAACTGTTAAAACTTCCGGTTCCTGAGCCCTCTGATGTTTTACTGCTGGCTGTGGTCGGATCATGCGAAGTACTCCAGCAAATACCCCTGACAGTAATGGCAGAGCCGCCGTCGTTGGAGATATTTCCACCGCCGGAAGCAGAAGTAGTGTTAATGGCAGAAATGGAAATGGTTGTCAGAGTCGGTACTGCAGCTGAAGTTGAAAAAGAAACTTCATTTCCATAAGCGGTTCCTGCACTGTTTGTTGCGTAAGCCCTCAAATAATACACTGCCGACACATTTAATCCGGTGATGGAACTGGTATAATTTCCCGGACCGTTTCCATCTGAAGTCTTACTGCTGGAAATCGTCGGTCCAGGCGATGTACTCCAGCAAACGCCACGGGCTGAGATAAAAGCTCCTCCGGAGGAAGTAATATTTCCGCCTGATATGGCTGAATTTGAGTTGACGGAGGAAACTGAATTGGTGGATACGGTGGCAGTGATGGCTGCTGTTGTAATGACCTGCTCGGTTCCATAAGCAGTGCCAACGCTGTTTATGGCGTAAGGCCTCACATAATAGGTCGTTCCCGGCGCAAGTCCTGTTAGGGTTCCGGTGAAATTTCCTGTCCCTGACCCATCTGAAGTTTTATTGTCTGCAATGGTTGGATTGGGTGATGTGCTCCAGCAAAAACCTCTGGCGATGATATTTGAACCACCATCATCCGCGATTGTCCCTCCGAAAGTGGCAGTATTCGTCGTAATTGTACCACTGGAGGCAGTTGTAATTTTAAGGTTGCTGGCAACAAATGTTACCTCATTGCCATAGGAAGTCCCAATATTGCTTGTAGCATAGGCCCTGACATAGTAGGTTAAACCGGAAGTCAATCCTAAAATTTTACTGGTAAAAATTCCGGCACCTGAACCATCTGAGGTTTTAGTGTTTGAGATAGTCGGATTGGGAGAGACACTCAGGCAAATACCTCTTGAAACCACGGGAGATCCTCCATCATTGGTAATATTACCCCCGCCGGAGGCAGAAATACCGGTAATGTCAGTTATTTGAGAGGTGGCCAAAGTGGGGGAGGTAGAGGCAGAGATAAAGCTGACCTCATTTCCATAGGATGTTCCGGAAATATTTGTCGCATAGGCCCTGACATAATATGTTGTACTTGCAGTCAATCCTTTCAGGGTACTGATGAAACTTCCGTCTCCTGCACCATCAACTGTTTTGCTGTCCGAAATAGTTGGAATTTGTGAGGTACTCCAGCATACTCCGCGAATGGTCACAGCTGCCCCGCCATTGGAGGAGATGGAACCTCCGCTCAAAGCGGAAACTGAAGTAGCTGCGGTTACAGCTGCAGTTGTTAGCGAAGCAGGAATTGAGGCTGTTGTAAAAGTCAGCTCGTTTCCGTAGGCCGTTCCAACGCTATTTGTCGCATAAGCTTTCACATAATAAGTTGTTCCGGGCGTTAATCCGGGGATCGCACTTGCATAGCCGCCCTTCCCGGAGCCATCAGTTGTCTTGTTATTTGCAATGGTCGGATTCGTGGTTGTACTCCAGCAGACTCCTCTTGCAATAACAGGAGTGCCACCGTCATTGACCAGATTACCACCGCTGGAAGCAGAAATTGTTGTGATGGCGGTTACCTGGGTCGTGGTGAGGTCAGCATTGACCGGCAAAGTAGTAAATGAAATATCTACGCCATAGGAGGTACCTGAACTATTGGTGGCATAGGCCCTCACGTGGTAGGTTGCTCCCGGAATCAGTCCCTTCAGGGTACTGGTAAAACTTCCGTCTCCCGCACCATCAACGGTTTTGCTGTCAGAGATAGTTGGCATTTGTGCAGTACTCCAGCACACTCCGCGGATGGTTACTGCTGCCCCGCCATTTGCGGAAATAGAACCTCCGCTAACAGCTGAATTGGTTGTGGTTTCAGTCACCGGTGCGGTAGAAAGAGTAGCAGTGACTGATGTGGTGTTGAAAGTCAATTCGTTTCCGTAGGCAGTACCTGCGCTATTTGTCGCGTAAGCTTTTACATAATAAGTTGTTCCGGATGTCAACCCGGTGATGGCACTTGCATAACCACCTATTCCGGAACCATCGGTTGTTTTCTTATTGGCAATGGTTGGATTCGTGGTGGTACTCCAGCAGACTCCTCTGGCAATAACGGGTGAGCCACCATCATTGACCAAAATACCACCACTCGAAGCGGAGATTGTGGTAATGGCAGTTACCGCTGTGGTGGTGAGATTTGCATTGGCGGGTAAAGTGGTAAATGTAATATCGTCTCCATAGGATGTGCCTGAACTATTTGTGGCATAGGCCCTCACATGGTATAATGCTCCCGAAGTCAAACCTGAAATGGAACTCGTAAAACTTCCCGTACCAGTCCCATCAACAGATTTGCTGTCAGAAATGGTCGGATTGGCTTTGGTACTCCAGCAAACTCCTCTGGAGGTAACAGAGGTACTACCAATGGAGGAAATAGAACCTCCACCTGAAGCCGTTGTAGCTGTGATTGAAGTAATTGGAGTCGTTGCTGTGATCGATGCGGCTAAACCGAGGGTTTTGAAATTAGCCTGACTGTAATACGCAGTCCCAACCACGTTGGTTGCATAAGCTCTGATGAAATAGGTTGTATTTGATTCAAGACCGGTAATCTGACTGGAAAACGCGCCAAGGCCGGATCCATCTGTTGTTTTACTGTCTGAAATGGTGGGAGTTGAATTGCTTTGACTCCAGCAAACTCCTCTCTCCGTTACCTTTTCACCTCCGTCACTGGAAACTTCGCCACCTGCTGTTGCAGAGTTCACTGTGATTGCTGAAACAACAGAGGCGGTTAATGTTGGCAAAGATTTTAATGAATCTTTCTTGCAATTGAATAAAACAGACAATAGCAATCCCAGGATGATGTAAGTTGTAACCAGCTTTGCCCTCATTTTTAGTCATAAAGTTTCCCAAATATATAGAAATTTTCATGCAATTTATAAATGATAGATTGTGAATATTTTAGAGCAAAGTAGGATCCAAATACAGGGTCAGCAGTAGTGCAACAACGCTTAAGTACCTAATTTCATTCTTCGTTAAATCATACGCTCCATTCTACATCCGAACGAAATGCAATTTTGCCGGTTTTCACATTCAAGGCCTGAATGTGGTAGTAGAAGCCTTCCTCCCCTGAAAGAAGTTCGACCTCGTCGCCCCAATGCATTTCACCCAAAAATTCGAGGGTGAAACTCTTCAGATGATGTGTGAGGTAAAATTCATAGTCAAAACAATCCATCACCCAATCAAGATAGCGCGTATTGTTGACGTGGTTGTTAACATCAATCTCGTTGTACAATATTTTTTTACTGAAAACCGGTGTTTCTGCGATACCGTTTAACCTCTCGGGGAATGCTTCCAAGGCAAATTTTCCGCCGCTCAGGGGCAGATCAAAGGTCAACCGGTCGGCTCGTTGCGGACGCATGTTTTCAGCACTTAAAAGCAACCAACCGGAAACGCCTTTGCAGATTACCTCATTATTTTGATTGTAAAAAATAAAATCGCGTCTGAAAAAAGGTCCAACAACACCGTTGGGCCAGGTTTCAATCCGGATCTCATCTCCCCATTTTGGCAGCTTTTCAATCTCTACCCTGATCCGCGACAAGGCCCAGAAAAGCTTATCTTCCAGTAATGCGGAATATCCGGCACCCAAATGCTGTGCATGATTGCCTGCTGCTTCCTGAAAGAGTTGCATCAGGTTGGTGGGCTTAATATTTTCTTGAAAATCAACTTGGTAGGAGGTGATTTTGTAGTTTTCTTTCCAGATAGG
>JBAXUL010000066.1:0-21462 GCA_037129695.1 Prolixibacteraceae bacterium | reverse complement strand
CTATCGAAGCAAGAATCGTTGTTGCCTCTGTTGAGACTTATCTGAAATATGCTGAGGCAATTGGTTTGACCGCAAAAGCTGCTTAAGTATTAAATTGATTTCAAAAACCGGAGGAACGCCGTCCCTCTAACATTAAGTACGGTTTCATTAAATAATAAGGAGATCATATTATGTCAGTAGAAAAAACAATCGGATCATCAAGTTTAGTAGAAGTTATTGACCGTATCCTCGACAAAGGTGTCGTAGTTGATGCATGGGTTAGGGTATCACTGGTAGGTATCGAATTGCTTGCTATCGAAGCAAGAATCGTTGTTGCCTCTGTTGAGACTTATTTGAAATATGCCGAAGCAATTGGTTTAACTGCTAAAGCCGCATAAGGTACTTGCAGAGAAGTAGTTATTCTTGCTAAAACATCCTTCCGGGGTTTATCTCTAAAAAGCATGATTACCAGGAATTACTTTTTCAACACCTGCTTCACACTTCAAACATCCATTTTCGTTCCTCCACACTTTCTCGTTTTCTTGTGTCGACCGGAGACCCATCCGTGTCAGCACACCATCAGTTCCCTCCCTGACTTATTAACTATTCAACCCTGAAAAAAACATGAATCCTCAGCAAGATATAAATATTGATGTCTTTTTTGACAATATCATTTCTTCCTATGAAGCCCGGATTCAAAAAATACAATCGGCCTTCCAGTCTTCCGAAAATATAACGGAATCAACTCACAGCCTTTATGATAATATCCATCATTCGCTCAACGATCTCAGATTAGAAAGAGACCTGCTAAATGCCAGGCTTTGTGAAGCGGTTGCCAAGAATGGTTCCCTTCGTAAAAAAGATTACCACACCATGATGGCGGGTATTCTGGATCATCTCAACCAAAAGGAAAAGGAGGCCGAAACCCAGTTCCTTATTTTTATTGAAGCACAGAAAGAAACTGCCCAGTCATTGAAGAATAGCTTGTTGGGCATCAAAGATATTACCTCCAGAGACGTAAAAGAAAAAATAATAGAAGTTAAAGAACAACTGGCAAAAATTGCAGAGTTGCAGGATGAAAGAAAAGAAACCGCGATGAAAACTTTTCTGGATTTTCAACAAATGCATTACAAATTGATGGTTTGTTTGGAGCATCTGCTTGAAAAAGGAGATCAGATTTTGATCCACGACATCAAAAAAATTAAAGACCAACTTACAAAGGAACTCTGCACAGATACCATAAGTGCGTATATAGAATGATTTTGATACCATATTCAATCACAATAATTTCATTAATCTATTAGGAGATAACAAAATGGGACTTTCAGCACAGATGAAAAATTTAAGCGAAGAGATGCTTGCTTCTTTCAAACAAAGAATTAAAGAGAATGAAGAACTTGTCAATGATGTTCAGAAAACCCTTGATGGTTTCCATAAAGATCATCAGCAAATGGCAGCCATTTTAAATGCTAATGCCAAATCACTCAGGAAAGACCTTAACCAGGGTGAAAAGGAAAGAATGAACACCTACAAGAATTTGATGTCCGATATCCATCAAACCATTTCAACCATTCAAAAGGAGGTAATAGACATTCAAACTTCCACCCTCAATATGGTCAACGAATTCAGCGCCGACAGGTCACAAATGGCTGTTGAGTTGAATCAGTCTTTTGTTGAGAACAGGGCCGGCAGGATGAACGATGAGAAAATCAGAATGGCTGAATTCACTGCCCTGATGAAAGAAATCAACCAGGATATTACAAGCATCAATAATGAGGTTCTTGCTATTTTCAAGGATACCAACAACATGATTGCGAATTTTGACAAAGAGCATCAGGATATGTCGGCTGAACTGAGGGCAGAGCTAAGCAAGAATCTGGCCGAACGGGTTCAATTCACCCATCAGTTACTGAATAGCTTTCAGGTTAGGTTGGCCGAAATCAGTAAGGAAAATCAGAAGATGGCTCAGAAGCTGAGAAAAGATCTTTCCAAAGGTGAAGTTGAAAGACTTGGTGATTATAAAAAGATCATGAAAGGAATTCACGGAGCCATTGCCGGAATCCAAAAAGAGGTCAGGGAAATTCAAAAGAATACTGCCGGCATGCTTGGAAATTATGCAAAAGACAGAGAAGGTGCTTCTGCCGAATGGAATAAAATGCAGGATGCCATTGCTCAGATCAGAAAAAAAGGTTTAGTGTCTGTAAAAAAAGAGGTGGTAGTAAAAGCTGAGAAACAACCGGCTAAGAAGGTGGAAATCATTGAGCCGGTTATGGAAATGCTTCTCGAGGTAATACCTGAAACAGCTCCGATCGATGTGGCACCAATGGCTTTGGATGCAAAGGTTCTTGATTTTATCAACCAGCATCCGAACGGCAGCAAGATCTCTGAGATGGAAGCCCCTCTCGGTGAAACACGGATGAAACTTGGATTCATAGCCAAGGCTCTGCTGGAAGAAGGAAAAGTTCAAAAAGTTGAAAATGTGTATTTTCCGTTAAAGTAGTTTTAGTATAATGCCCAAAAGCGGAGTGGCTTAATTCATCCGTGAAAAGAGCCATTTCGTTTTTAAGATTTTTTAAATTCTAACCTCCATGTCAAAAATTATCAAATGCGCATTTTGCGGTGGTACAGGAAAAGATCCTTTCGCGCTGTTGTCGGCCATATCAGATTGCATGGTATGCGAAGGAACAGGCGAGGTTTTGATTGCTGAACCCGAATATGTCTGCGTTTTTTGTGGAGGTACCGGAAAAAATCCCCTTGGGGCAAGAGTGACGTGTATCGTTTGCGGAGGCAAAGGCGTCAATCACATCAAGGGTAATACCAAATGTAAAAAGTGCGGTGCGACTGGAAAATCAAGTGATGGATTACCATGTACCGGTTGCGGAGGAAAAGGATTAAACTGATCATACCCTGTCAAAATGGATACCTCCGCCAACACGATCAGGAAAAGCCTGCAAAAAAGACAAGAAGCCATTCTGGCGCATGTCGAACGTAAAAAAGCTTTCCTGATAAGGCAAGAAGAAATGAAGAAAGAGATTGAAGAAGCCCGGAAAATCTGGGAAAAGACAATGGAGCAATTGCCTAAATTGGAGTTTTAATCAATGTTATCATCATCCATCAACAAACCAACCATGAGTAGCAACAACGAAACAAATACGATCCTTGAACCTCGCAAAATGGCAAATTTTGTCGAGACAGAATACATCAGAAACATTACTGACAGGGGTCTGACATATATTAAGGCCGGATTTCCGGTTCACTTCAGGGGTCCGTCGGGCACTGGTAAAACGACAGTGGCCATGCACCTTGCCAGTAAGATTGGGAGACCGGTAGTGATCATTCATGGCGATTCGGAGTACAAAACTTCCGATTTGGTGGGGAGTGAGTCAGGCTACCGGTTCAGGAAGCTGGACGATAAATTCATCCATTCTGTTCACAAACAGGAGGAAGATATGGAAAAAAAATGGGTGAATAACAGGTTGACCATCGCGGTAAAAAACGGTTTTACCCTGATTTACGATGAATTTACACGTTCGAGAGCTGAAGCCAACAATATTTTGTTGCCCATCCTCCAGGAACGGATGATGAGCACTTCAGCCGGGAAGGAAGAAGACTATTACATGAAGGTGCATCCTGACTTCTGCGCCATTTTCACCTCAAATCCGGAAGAATATGCAGGGGTCAACCGGACACAGGATGCGTTGCGTGACAGGATGGTCACCATGGATCTTGATCATTTCGATTATGAAACCGAATTGAAAATTACCATGGCAAAATCGGATCTTTCACTGGAAGATACAGAGAAAATAGTAAAGGTTGTCAGGGGTCTGCGTGAATCCGGTAAAACCGAATTCGATCCAACCGTTCGCGGTTCCATCATGATCGCAAAAACATTGGCGACATTGAATTCATCTCCTTCTAAAAACAGCGAAATGTTCCGCTTGATTTGCCAGGACATCCTTACTTCAGAAACCAGTCGGGTCGGTTCAAAAACCAACCAGGAAAAGGTGAGATTAATTGTCAATGAATTGATTGACTTTAATTGTTAAGAGATTTTCCTATCATAACATCAACAGTTAAAAACCCAACAATATGCCAATTTCGAGTGCCATCAAAGGACTTCAGAGTATCAAGTCCATGCAAAATGTTGCAAAATCAGGTATTCCAAACAAGGAAAATTCGGAATTCATCAAACTCTTTATGTTTGAAAAAGAAAGAACCCGCTTGAAAACAGAAGAAATCAATATTCTGCAGAGACTCGAGATTATTCAAACCAGGTTGAATGAAATTCAACGGTATAACGAGGAAAAAGCAGAACAAATGCACAACCCTGGATCCAAGGAAGCAAGCCAGGCGAAAACAGATTGGAAAACCATGTCAATAGACTATTAAATTTTTATTATGTCAGAACCTACTCATTCAATTAATGCAACAGGACTTGCTGATATTCTCGAAAGAGTACTCGACAAAGGAATTGTGATTGCCGGAGATATTAAGATTCAAATAGCAGATATTGACTTACTTACTATAAAAATCAGACTCCTGGTATGCTCGGTAGACAAGGCCATGGAGATGGGAATCAACTGGTGGCAGGAGGATACTTACCTCTCAACGAAGGCCAGAGAGAAAGAGCTGATGGAGCACCAGGATAGTTTAGTGGCACGTTTGGAAAAACTGGAGGCCAGCAGTAATCCGACTTAAGTATTGACAGATTCTAAAAATTCGCACAATGGCAAAGGATAAGAAAGAGGACAAAAAAGAGGAGGCCGGCTTTGAAATATTCGGTCTTGGTGGTTTGTTCAAAGGGATTGAAAAATTAGTCGACCTTGCCGGGAAACTGGATGAAAGAGGCGGAATCAGCAAAGAGGGTGAGATCAATCTGGACCATATCAAAAAAGGGATGAAAGGCGTTTATGGCTTTACCGTCAATACGGCCGGAGGCGGTTCACCCAAAGTGGAAACCTTTGGAAATATCCGGAAAACACCGGATGGTCCGAAAGTGAATGAGGAGCGAGAACCCATCACAGATATTTTCTATGAAGAGGATGAAATAATTGTGATTGCCGAGATGCCCGGGATCGAAGAAGGGGATATCAAAATTGAATTAAAGGAAGATATTCTGGAAATTTCAGCCGTCAACACCAGCCGCACCTATCGCAAGGAAATACTGCTCAACGCAAAAGTCCAGCAGTCCAAATTAAGTCACAAATTCATCAACGGAATTCTGGAGATCAGGATGATCAAATAGATCAAATAGATCGGACAGATCACGAAAGATTCGTCCTTTCCCCCGGATCCCGGATATTTGGAAACTGGCGTTTAATGACAGATAAAATGGGAATACAACAACGATCTTTGATTCGGATAGGATGTATCAAGCAATCAAACACCGAATGAAATACCCACAAGAATTGGTTTTCATCAACCGAAAATGACTTAGTGGCTATGGGCTTCGCCGATCATCGATTCCATTTGACCTTTGAAAAATAAAAATAAACAAATGAAGCTGACTGGATTAGATAACGACGACCTTCAATTAATCATCTTCGGGGGAAAAGGTGGAGTTGGAAAAACCAGTTGCGCCGTTGCGACGGCAATTGCTTTGTCGGAGAACTTCAGAACTTTGCTCATTTCAACAGATCCTGCCCATTCAGTATCAGATTGTCTGGAACTGCAGATTGGTTTTAAGGTTGTTCAGGTAGGAGGTACCGGCAACCTTTCGGCCATTGAGGTCGTTGCAGATGAGGCGATGGCCACATTTAAAACAGCCCACCAGAAAGAACTCAAAAAGCTCCTGGAAACCTCAACCAGCCTCGACAATGAAGATATCGAGGACATGCTGACTTTGACGATTCCCGGTATTGATGAGATCATGAGTTTTAAGACCATCATTGATTTTATTGAGGAAGGCCAATACGATAAGTATGTGGTTGATACCGCACCTACCGGTCATGCCCTCAGACTGATTTCTTCCCCTAAATTATTGGATGCCTGGATCAAAGTTGCCTCAAAAATGAGATGGAAATACCGGTATATGGTAACCAGTTTCGCCGGTTCGTATCAAATCGATGATGTAGACAGCCTGCTGCTGAGCCTCAAGAAAACGGTCAAAAGAATTGAAAATATTTTGCACAATCAATCCAAATGTGAATTTATTCCTGTTTGTATTCCTGAGTCGATGGCAATTTCTGAAACGGTCAGGTTACTTACAGATTTGGAAGTGTCGGGAATAGTCCCTCATCAGATCATTGTCAACCATGTGATGATTTCTGACGGATGCGATTTTTGCAAAAGGAGACAAGCCGGTCAACAGCCCTATTTGGAACAGGTCAATCAACTTTTCATTGATTTCAATATAATAGAAGTTCCTGTTTTTAGTGAAGAAATCAAAGGGCTGGATTCATTGAACCTGCTGAAGGTTAGTTTGTTTGGAGAACATTTAAACCACGAATAAGCGATGACAACGAGTAAGAAAGAATTGGTTTTACGTGCGAAGGAAGCGCTCGTCAAAGATGTAGGCAGAGCCATCGCTCGCATTGATCCTGCGGAAATGAAGTTGCTTGGAATTGAAAGCGGCAATATCATTCTGATTGAGGGCAAACGCTCAACACCCGTTAAAATATTGCCTTGCTACCCTGAAGATCGTGGAAAAGCAATTATCCAGATTGATGGAATTACAAGGGAAAATGCGCAAACAGGAATCGATGAAAAGATTAAACTTACCGTTACCGACTGCCGGCAGGCAACAAAAATCAAGCTTAAACCCGATACTACTTCCGGTTCGCTGTTCAAAGCGGATGATGCCAAATACATTGGATCTCTCATCAATGGCTTGCCTGCATTAAAGGGAGATAAAGTCAGGGCCAATTTGTTCGGATCGCGTTCTGTGGATTATACCATCACAGGTACTGTGCCTGAAGGGGTAGTTCTCATTCACCCAAACACAACTTTTCAGCTGGAACTGGCCAAACAGGCCGGAGAACAAAAGCGGAAGATATCCTATGAAGATATCGGCGGACTTGGAACCCAGGTTCAACGGATCCGCGAAATGATTGAGTTGCCTCTCAAGTACCCCGAAATTTTCGAGCGGCTGGGCATTCAGGCACCCAAGGGTGTTTTTATGTATGGCCCTCCCGGTACAGGGAAAACCCTTATTGTCAGGGCGGTGGCCCATGAGACTGATGCTTACTTTATCAGTATTTCCGGACCTGAAATTATGGGCAAATATTATGGAGAAAGCGAAGGCCGCATTCGTAAGATTTTTGAAGAAGCGCAGCAGCATTCGCCTGCCATTATCTTTATTGATGAAATTGACGCCATTGCTCCCAAACGCGAAGATATGGGTGGCGAAAAACAGGTAGAAAAGCGTGTGGTCGCCCAGCTGTTGTCGTTGATGGACGGGTTGGAGTCGAGAGGCAAAGTGATTGTGATCGGAGCGACCAACATACCCAACGCGATCGATCCGGCGCTGAGAAGACCGGGGAGATTTGACCGCGAAATATCAATTTCCATTCCGGATAAGAAAGGACGGCTTGAGATTTTGCTGATTCATACGAGGGGAATTCCATTGTCACTTGATGTGGACATGGAAAAGCTCTCAGAGATTACGCATGGCTTTGTAGGGGCTGATTTAGAGGCCCTTGCCAGGGAGGCCGCCATGACCGCCTTGCGGAAGATCCTGCCTCAGATAGATTTTGAGCAGGCTGAAATTCCCTACGAACTCTTAATATCCCTTGAAGTGACCATGGATAACTTCATGGATGCGCTGAAAGAGGTTGAGCCGTCTGCAATCAGGGAGGTTTTCGTTGAGGTTCCTGATGTGAAATGGGAGGATGTTGGTGGACTGGATGATATCAAGGAAGCCTTAAAAGAAACCGTGGAGTGGCCACTGAAATATGCCGATCTGTTTAAGAAAGCCGATACCAAGCCACCCAAGGGAATTATTCTCTATGGTAAGCCGGGAACAGGAAAAACCTATCTGGCAAAGGCACTGGCCAGCGAAAGTGGTGTTAATTTCATTTCCGTCAAGGGTCCGCAGATTTTAAGCCGTTTCATCGGGGAATCTGAAAAGGGAGTCCGGGAACTGTTCCGCATGGCCAAGCAGGCTTCGCCCTGTATACTGTTTCTGGATGAAATTGACAGCCTTACGCCACGCCGTACCGAGGATGGTTCCGGGTCCGGGGTGATTGAAAGGGTGATCGGCCAGTTTCTTACCGAAATGGATGGAATCGAAGACATGAGAGGCGTGATCGTTCTGGCTGCTACCAACAGGATAGATCTGATTGATCCGGCTCTTCTGAGAAGCGGCAGGTTCGATCTGATGTTCGAACTACCTCTGCCTGATGCAAAAACCCGCGAAATGATATTCGGTATCCATACGCGCAAAAAGCCAATTTCAAAAAAAGTACACCTGGATCAACTGGCTGCAAAAACCGAAGGTCTTACCGGATCAGACATTGAATTTATTTGCAGGAAAGCTGCAATGCTCGCAATACGCAAGTATATTGACAAGAACCGGAATCAAAATTCTGAGAAAAAGGAGGATATCAGTATTCTCGAAAGCCATTTTGACCAGGCCATTCAACTTGTTCTTAACCAGAATTCAACCAAAAAATAAAACCGCAATTGTATGTCAACCAAAGGAATATATATCTACGGAATAATACCAAATTTCTACAATGCAGATATGTTGGGTTCATTTGAGAACCTGGATGTTTACACGATCCCTTACCAAAAGATATCAGCTATTGTTTCAGACCGGGAGAAAGTGATTTTTGATAACCCCGACAGGGAAGCGCTGGGACATTTGCTTGTCGACCATCAGCGAACGATTGAGGAGTTAATGGTCAAGGGGTTTAATATGCTGATCCCGATGCAACTTGGGACGATTGTTAATTCAAGGAACGATGTTTACAACATACTGGCAAACGGTCACGATTTGATGGTCGATAGCCTGAATAAAATTTTGAATCTGACAGAAATAGACCTCGTTGTCACCTGGGATGACTTCATCGGATCGATCCCTGAGATCGCCGCCGATCCTGAGATCACAGCGATGAAAGAGGAGATAATGGCCAAGTCGGATGCGATTTCACAACTTGATCAGGTCAAAATCGGAATGTTGATGGAGGAAAAAATCAAAGAAAGAAATACCAGAATTGAACTGGATATCCTCGAAGCCTTATCTGCATCAACGATAGACATCAAAATGCATGAAGTAATGAATGTGCAGATGATTATCAATTCTGCTTTCCTTGTCAGCCGGAGCAAGAGGGAGAAATTTGAGCAGGTTATTGACAAGTTGGATGAAAAATATAATGGGATGTTGAAATTCAAATTGGTTGGTCCATTGCCTTGTTATAGCTTTTATACCCTGGAAGTGAAAGAACTCGATAAGAATCAGGTTTTGCTTGCCAGAGAAAAATTGGGAATCGATGAAATATGTTCGGATGCCGACATCAAAAGAGCCTTTCAGGAAAAGGCAAAAGAATTTCATCCGGATGTCAATCAAAGTATCGGTAATGAGGATCATTTTAACCAGATTAAAAAAGCTTACCGGACACTGATCGAATATTCAGAAGTATTGAGACGTTCGCTCAATGAACAAATGATGGTTCAAACAAAAGAAAATGAGATTGGAAATTTGATTTTGGTAAAAATAAAGGAGTAATATGCAACGTGACGGGAAATATATTTATTGCATCATCATATCTGATTATGATGTCAATCTGGGACCAATCGGAGTCGGCGGGCGAGGCGATCTGGTATCCACCATCGGATTTGATGGTTTATGTATGGTGGTTAGCGATCACCCAATCAGTAAGTTGGTGGTCAATCCGGAGAATCTGATGGCACATCAGCAGGTAATTGAGGCAGTAATGAAAGAATTTAAAAGTGTTCTGCCCATACGTTTTGGTACCATTGCAGCCACTCCGGATGAAATACGGAATCTTTTGAACCGGAGGTACAGCGAGTTTATGGAATTGCTCAGGCAGTTTGAGAATAAAGTTGAACTCAATGTAAGGGGGATTTGGAAAAATATGAGTTTGATTTATAAGGAGATCGACAAGGAAAATACGGAACTTCAAAAGATCAGAGCGGAAATTGAGAAATTGGATAAGAAGGAAGATCAGGATTTAAAGATTATTGAGGCCGGGAACCTGGTGAAACTTGCCCTTGCAAAAAAAAAAGAAGTTGAGACTGAAACCATTATCGATGCTTTTAGAAGATCCGTTTTCAATTATAAACTAAATAAAACGAACGGCGATGCCATGTTCATGAACACCGCTTTTCTGGTAAACAGCGGACGTGAGGTTGAATTTGATCACATCATGGCCGATCTGGGAGTTAAATTTGAAGGACGCAGCGATTTTGTCTATACCGCCCAATTGCCTATTTTTAATTACATCGATCTGAAAATTTTCCCCGAAAAGTGGGAATTGTAAACGAATTTATTAAACAGAATATGATGAGCAACGAACCGGAAATTCCTAAAGAAGGAAAATACATATATGGAATTATCAGGAATTCCGAACCGCTTGATTTCGGCCCGATTGGAATTGGGAAAAGGGCTGACAGCGTTTATTCGGTTACTTACAACGGTGTCTCAGCCATCGTCAGCAGTTCTCCTATTGTGATTTACGAAGCCAGGCGGCTAAATATGATCGCTCACGAGAAAGTGCTTGAGGAAGTAATGAAGAATTTTACGGTTCTTCCCGTGCGTTTTTCGACGATTTCTGAACACAGCGATGATGCCGGAATACTGAGGATCATTGAGAAGGACTATCAGAAATTCGATGAGATGCTTACCAAAATGGAAGGTAAGAAAGAACTCGGTCTTAAGGTGCTGGGCCTGGAATCTGCGATCTATGAAGATATCATTGAAAAATACGACGACATCAGAACCCTCAGGGCCAAACTCATGAATCTTCCGGTGGATAAAACACATTATCAGCGGGTTAAAATCGGTGAGATGGTGGCCGAAGCATTGAAAAGAGAGAGTGAAAATTACAAGAAGAGCATCATTGATGTACTCACTCCCTTGTCGGATGATGTGAAGATCAACGATAACTACGGAGATATGATGATTCTTAATGCAGCTTTTCTGATTAAATCCGGAAATGAACCTGCTTTCGATGAATTGGTGAATAATCTGTCTGAAAATCTAAGCCGTTTCATGACATTTAAATACGTGGGCACCTTGCCACTCTACAATTTTGTTAACCTGACAATTAATACGAAAGGAGTCTGATATGTTCCTCATTGATGATATTTTGCTTGCGCCTTTAAAAGGGGTCATTTTCCTTGCCGAGAAAATAAATGAAGTGATTGAGAAAGAGATGTCGGATGAAGGCACGATCAAAGAAAGGTTAATGGCCTTGCAATTGAAGTTCGAACTGGATGAAATTGACGAGGAAGAGTATGACAAAAGAGAAGATGAATTGCTGAAGCAATTGGAACATGCAAGAGAATTGAAACTTAACAAATAAGAAAAGGAGCAGATTATGAGTGCATTTAAATGTCCAAAATGTGAAAAAACAACGGGCGGAAACGAGAAATTCTGCATGGATTGCGGGCAGCCATTCAACATTTCGTGCCCGAATTGCGGAAATAGCTGGCGGTTTATGTTCGATTATAAATTTTGCCCAACATGCGGAAATAACATGAAAAAGGGAGGTTCAGTTAGCAACCCACAACAAACCAATAAGGAGGTCAAAAAATGAGCAATATCATTGATGTGAAAAAAACAGTGGTAAGTTTTCTCAAGGAGAACATTACCTGTTATGATGTAACAGTCATCAAAATTGAGAAACTGAAGGAAATCTGGAGTGCGGTGGCCGAAGTATATGAGGATGATTCCTTTTTGAAATCCATGAACCTTCCTCCCAAACAGGTACGTCTTTTTTATTCTGTCAAGATGGATGAAAATCTCGACATTACGGCTTTCGAACGCCTTAGTTCCTTTGATGGAATGGACAGCGGAGATCAATAACCAAGTTATATGCAACTTTCATGACACCAGATTTAATATATGTTTTTTGCTTGTCGGGTATCCGGCCTGAGTTTTCTGAATCCGCAGACTCCATAAGTCTTAAGTCTCTGGTATTTGGTGATTTTCACGTGGTCATGAAGTATGTTTCTGCAGAAGAATTTTCGGAAGAGAACTTCAAAAGCAATCTGTCGGATATGGACTGGCTGGAAAGAAATGCCCGCGAACATGTCAGGGTAAACAATATGCTCATGGCTCAGGCCTCAGTCATCCCGTTTAAATTTGGCACGATTTTTCATTCCGAAAATAGCCTGCAGAAATTCATCCATGATTATTCTGATTCCCTGGCTGAAAATTTATTGCACATCAATGGCATGGAGGAATGGTCCGTTAAAATTTATTGCGACAGGAAATCACTCAAGGAAAAAATTGATGAACTTAGCGAGGAGGCTGCTGAGCTTGAAAAACAAATCATGGCAAGTTCGCCCGGAAAAGCTTTTCTTCTGAAGAGAAAAAAATCGGATCTGATCGAAAATGAAATGGACCGGATTTGCAAAAAATATGGACAGGAATATTTCAATGAAATTGAAAATCTGAGTAAGGCAACCAATCTCAATAATTTGCTTCCCAAAGAGTTTACAGGCAGGGAAGACAACATGATCCTGAATGCCTCCTTTCTGATCCACCAAGCCGATGTCAACCGGCTGAAAACGGTGGTAGATGAAATGAGCGATAAATTCACCCAATCCGGTTTTTTTATCGAAACATCAGGCCCATGGGCACCATTTAGTTTTATCCATATCAAAGAAAACCTTCGATGAATACGAATGTGATAGATGAGTCAAAGGACATCACCATCCTTGAATTGCTTGACAGAGTTCTCAACAAGGGAGTAATCCTGACCGGAGATCTGGTCATTTCGGTGGCCGACATCGACCTGGTTTATGTGGGAGTAAAACTCATGTTGAGTTCTGTAGAGACCATGGAAAAGCTAAAGGCATCAAAGCTCATTTCCGAGAAATAGAAAATATAGTCTGAGAAGTGCCGGTTGAAGTTTATTCATCGGCTTTACGATCAAGAAAGCTGATTTTCCTAACCAACCGGGACCATGATCCCCAGACGAATCGGTGATATATGAAACGAGTGGCTTCAAAAGAACAGGCCATCCATTTAAAAGTCAACGATAAATATAGTCAACGTCATGAATACATCATTATGAATGATCCGCTAATCAACAATGGAGAGTTATTTAAAATGCCACATGAAAACCCAAACGTGAGCATAGCCAATGATATATTGTGCGAAAGCCGAATCATTGAGTTAAATGAACTGTTTCAAATGGAGCCGTTTCAAGTTAATGTTGTTGCAACAGAAAGCTGCACGACGGAGAAGAAATTCGAAATGCGGTACACCAACCTGTTCAGGAATCTGGGTGCAGGAATTGTTGTTTATGCGCACGATACTTCTGTTATTTCCTACAATCAACAGGCCTCTGTGCTTTTTGAGTTGAATGTTCATCCGATGCTTGGAATGGATGCCAATGACCCCCACTGGCAATTTATCAGGGAACCGAACATTCCAATGTCTGTGGAAGAATATCCGGTCAGCCAGATAATCCTGCACAAACAACCCATCAAAAATTTTCTGTTTGGTGTAATCCGACCTGTTTCGAAAGACATTGTCTGGCTCTTGGCCAATGGTTCTCCTTTTTTTGATGCAAAGGGAGTCATTTCGGAAATTGTGATCAGTTATTTTGATATCACACTACGCAAGCAATCAGAATATGAAATGCAAATCAAGGATTGGGCCATAGAATCCGCCACAAGCGCAATTGTTACTTCAGACCTCAAAGGAAATATCAATTACGTAAATCTTGCATTTCTTAAATTGTGGGGTTATAGTTCCTCTTCTGAAGTGCTCGGCAAATCTCTTGATCATTTCTGGAAGGTAAACAGAAAGGTGTCGAGTGTCCTGGATCTGGTGAACGCCAAAGGAAAGTGGCATGGAGAACTGGTTGCAAAAGCTAAAAGTGGTGAGTTCTTCGATGTGAACGTTACTTCAAGTCTGGTGATGAATGATTTTGGCCTGCCAATTTGCATTTTGTCCTCATTTTTGGATATTACTCATCGCAAACAGACTGAAAAGCAGTTGAAATTATTGAGCAGGGCAATTGAACAAAGTCCGGTATCGCTGGTGATAACGAATAAGGAGGGTGAAATTGAATATACGAACCCTAAATTTACTGAGATTACCGGCTATACCTTTGATGAAGTCAGAGGGAAAAATTCGCGGATACTGCAATCAGGAAATCAGTCCAAAGAATTTTATGCGGCACTTTGGAAGACAATTTTATCGGGAAAAGACTGGCATGGTGAATTTCAAAATGCAAAGAAAAACGGCGATTTATACTGGGATAGCGCAGTAATTTCTCCTATCCGAAACAATGAGGGCGAAATTACTTCCTTCATTGCATTAAAGGAAGATGTGACGGAAAGGAAGAAGATGATTGCTGACCTGGTTGTAGCCAAGGAAATGGCTGAAAAAAGTGACCGCCTGAAATCAGCCTTTCTGGCCAATATGAGTCATGAGATCCGGACACCAATGAATGGTATTCTTGGATTTGCCGAGCTGCTCAAGGAGCCAAATCTCTCCGGGGAAGAACAGCAGGAGTACATCCGCATTATTGAGAAAAGCGGAATACGAATGCTCAACATCATCAATGACATTGTAGACATTTCAAAAATAGAAGCAGGTTTGATGGTCATTGACAGGAAGGATGCAAATATCAATGAGCAAATTGAGGCTATTTACCATATTTTTAAGTCAGAAGTAGAAGGCAAGGGGATGCAGTTGTTCTATAAAAATGCCTGGTCTTACAATGAGGCCATGCTCAATATGGACAAGGTGAAGTTCTCGGCCATTCTCACCAATCTGGTGAAGAATTCGATCAAATATTCAAAAACGGGATATATCGAAATCGGGTATTATGTAAACCCGGAAAGCACTCCCGCGAGTCCCATATTTTATGTGAGGGATACCGGAATCGGAATCAGCCCGGAGAATAGAAAGATTATTTTCGAACGGTTTAGGCGAGGCAGCGAATCCAGCAATTACAATTATGAAGGTGCAGGATTGGGATTGTCAATTTCTAAGGCCTATGTCGAGATGCACGGGGGTAAAATTTGGGTAGAAAGCAACAAAGGTCACGAGGATTTGGTGAAAAACAGCGAGGAAATTGGAAGTTTGGGTTTACCTGCCGAAGGGCAAGACGAGGTGATTGGTTCAACTTTTTATTTTACTATTCCCAATTCAATTGAGCCGATAAAAAAATATGGTGACTTTCATTCCGGTCAGGTTCATAAGCCGGAGAAGCAGGCAAAACCACCTGTTTCGAAGCTGAAAATTCTGGTGGCGGAGGATGATGAGACCTCCGAGTTGCTTCTTTCCAGAGCTGTCAGAATATTTGGCAAGGAAGTTTTGAAGGCAAGAACGGGGTTGGAGGCAGTTGAAGTCTGTCGCCACAACCCGGACATTGATCTGATCCTTATGGATATTCAGATGCCGGAAATGAATGGATATGATGCGACGAAGATCATTCGGGAATTTAATTCCAATGTAATCATCATTGCACAAACAGCCTACGCACTTACGCCTGACAGGGAAAAGGCGATTGAAGCAGGCTGCAACGATTATATTGCCAAACCGATTGATATTCAGGAATTATTGATGCTCATTAAGAAATATTTCAAAAACTAACCGATAATTTATCCTGTCAATTTCGCAAACAAACAGTTTTTCACGAAGCAAATGGACATAAATGGAAATCATCAACAAAAAGGATGAAAATCCTTGCGAATTCCGTTAGGCCATTAAAAATTTAAATAGTAGAGTATATGAAACAAATGATTTATGCCATCATTTCTGCGAACAGAGACGAGGCCTTCCAACTACAATTGAAAGGAATGAGGGGAATTTTGGGAGAGGATTTGCAGATCATAGCCTTTCAGGAAATTGCTGCTGTTGTGAGTCGTACGAATAGAGCTGACCTTGCGAATGTTAAATCAGAAGCGATTGCCTTCGCTCAGGTGGTTGAAAATATTTCTACCATTTTTACGTTGCTTCCAATGCGATATGGGTCCCTGATGGATTCGGAGGAAGCTGTCGTTGGCATGCTCGAAAATAATTATTCGGATATTGATCAGAATCTGCGGAAAGTTGAAAATAAGCACGAATTTGGATTGAAAGTCATGTGTGATACAGAGAAATTGAAGATAAACCTTCAGTCCAGGTCCGAATCGGTTGGAAAGCCTTTGCAAAAGTCGGATCCGGAAAGCGAGGACTCCGTTTTCAGAGAATATATTAACAGAAAACTCAGCACGCACAGGATCGAAGAGATGGTTTTGCACTATGTAGATGCGATTATCGCTGAATTTTCGGGATTTCTTATTTTCCTGGAGGCAGATAAAAAAATCAAAAAGATGACAACGGCTACCACCATCATCGATGCCGTATTTTTACTGAAAAAGGACAACAAACAAGGATTGGTAAAGGCTATTCATGAGATGCAAAACAAATATCCGGAGATGAATTTCATATTGACCGGACCATGGCCGCCTTACAGTTTTATCGACGTCAATTTAAAATAACCAAAAATATGAGTGAAAGTAAATTACTCTGTAACACCGGAACCGTGGATCTTTCCATCAATGATATTTCAGAAGAGGTAAACAGCCTGACAGCCATTGAAGAAAGCCGACTCTCCCTGACTCCGGATAATGCAGATTCGGGGCTGGCCAAACTGGTGCTGACCTTGGTCGAATTGATCAGGAAACTGGTCGAAAAGCAGGCCATGCGCCGAGTTGATGGCGGTTCGCTTACAGATGAAGAGATTGAAAGACTGGGTGAAACACTCATGAAACTGGAGATGAAGATGGAGGAATTAAAAAAACATTTTAACTTCACCGACAGGGATCTGAATATCAATCTTGGCCCATTGGGTGATTTAATGTAGCAGAAATTATTATCAAAGAATACCTGGAAAAGACACAATGGGTAAAATATTGGGGATTGATTTGGGAACCACAAACTGCTGTATGGCTGTCATGGAAGGAAATGAGCCTATTGTAATTCTCAATAGTGAAGGAGGCAGAACAACACCATCCATCGTTGGATTTACAGATACCGGGGAGCGGAAGGTGGGTGAGACGGCCAAGAGGCAAGCCATTTATAATCCGGAAAATACTGTATTCTCTATCAAACGGTTCATGGGAGAAACCTATGAGCTGGTTCTGAAAGAGGTTAGCCAGATGCCGTTTAAGGTTTTGAAAGGTGATCACAACACTCCCTGTGTCGATATTTCCGGTAGGATGTATTCGCCTCAGGAAATTTCTGCCATTCTGCTTCAGGAAATGAAAAGAACAGCGGAAGAATACCTTGGGCAGACCATCAGCGAGGCAGTTATTACGGTTCCCGCCTATTTTAACGATGCCCAACGTCAGGCGACGAAAGAGTCGGGTGAGATTGCCGGATTAACGGTCAGGCGGATTATCAATGAACCCACCGCGGCAGCACTGGCCTATGGGTTGGATAAGAGAAATTCAGACATTAAAGTGGCTGTATATGATCTGGGTGGCGGAACTTTTGATGTCTCGATCCTTGAATTAGGGAATGGGGTATTCGAAGTTAAATCTACCAACGGCGACACACACTTGGGAGGCGATGATTTTGACCATGCCATCATTGACTGGTTGAAGGATGAATTCAGAAAAGATGAAAGGGTGGAACTTTCGCTCGATCCGCTGGTCATGCATCGCATGAAAGAGGCTGCTGAAAAGGCTAAAATTGAATTGTCAGTTTCCTTGGAAGCGGTTATCAACTTGCCTTTTATTATGTCCGGGAACGGGGTGTCAAGGCATATTTCAAAAAAGCTATCCCGGACTCAATTTGATAAATTAACGGATAATCTGCTACAATCCACCCTTCCGGCCTGTCAGCAGGCATTAAAAAATGCGCGTCTGAAAGCCTCCGATCTGGATGAAGTCATACTTGTAGGCGGATCTACCCGAATACCGGCCGTACAAAGAATGGTCAGGGATTTTTTCGGAAAAGAGCCTTCCACCGGGGTGAATCCTGATGAGGTCGTAGCCATTGGAGCTGCCATACAGGGAGGGGTGCTTTCCGGGGAAGTAAAGGATGTACTCTTATTGGATGTGATACCACTGGCACTTGGCATAGAAACAAGAGGGGGTGTGATGACCAGGTTGATAGAAGCCAATACGACGATTCCAACCCGTCAGTCTGAAATATTTTCAACGGCTATTGACAATCAGGTTTCTGTGGAAATTCACGTATTACAAGGCGATCGTCTGATGGCCAACAAGAACCGCAGTATTGGCAGGTTTCATTTCGATGAGATACCGCCTTTGCCCAGAAGTATTCCAAAAATCGAGGTCACCTTCGACATTGATGCCAACGGCATACTGCATGTCCATGCAAAAGACCAGCTAACCGACAAATCTCAGCAAGTCAGGATTGAAGCATCCTCCGGTCTTTCGGAAGAAGATATTAGCCGGATGAAGGAAGATGCCCTGCAGCATGCCCGGGAAGACCTGGAAATGAAGGAATGGGTGGTCAAAAGCAATCAGGCCGACTATCAAATTATTGAAACGGAAAATTTGATCAGCAAATATGGCCAAGGCTTACCTGATGACCTTTTAGAGGCCATTGTTTTCGCTATGGATGACTTGAAAGTGGCACAAAGTGAAAAGGATTTTGAATGGCTGGAGATGTCCATGAATCATTTGGGCGATATTTGTAAAACAACGGGCGAGAAGTTGATGGGAAAAGAGTGATTACTTAATTGTAAGGATGCCAAAATACCTGTTTTAAGGGGAATTTCAGTTTTTAGAATAATAGACACCTAATCGAAGTACTACTACTAATAACACGAAAATGCAAAGCAACAGCGACTTTGAAAATAAAAAACAAAAGACGGATTCGCAGGCCAATAGGGAACCTGTGGATCCTGATTCGCAATTATCCAGGAATGAGTTACTTGATCTGCTGAACGAACAGAATGCTTACCAGTCTGAGCTCGAGTTCAGAAACAAAGAACTTGAATTTGAAAAAGCGGAACTCAAAAAGGCGATAGAAAGGATAGAAGATAGTGAGCATAAATATGCCGAATTGTACGATTTTTCGCCATCAGGATATTTCACGCTAACCAGGGAGGGTGAGATCGTTTTATTGAATCTCACAGGTGCAAAAATGCTTGGTTCTGAACGGTCTTTTGTGAAAAATAAACTGTTTGGATTATATGTATCGGCCAATACCAGGCATATTTTCAACCACTTTCTGAAAAATATATTCACCGGCAAAACCGTTCAAACCTGCGAGATCATACTTATGACCAGTGGCGATACCCAATTGAATGTTCTCCTGACCGGAAGAATGGTTGCGGGAACTGAACAATGTATTGTGACCACGCTCGATATCACAGAAAAGAATCAGATGGAGGAGTCATTGCGGCAAAGTGAAGAGCGGTTCCATGCCATTTCTCACTCTGCCAATGATGCCATCATTTCCATTAACAGTTTAGGGCTTATTGAGGAGTGGAATCAGGGTGCTGAAAGAATATTCGGATACTCAGAAAGTGAAATTATTGGTAAAGACCTGGCCATGATCGTTCCGGCCAAATATTCAAATATGCATTCTGAAAGCATCCGCAGCAAAATTGCCGGCGGAGAATATCAAATAGTTGGAAATACAGTTGAACTGCTTGGTCTGCACAAAACAGGATATGAATTCCCCATCGAATTATCCCTTGCAAAATGGGAAACAGCCAAAGGGATATTTTTCACCGCAATTATTCGGGATATTACCACACGTAAAAAGGCCGAGGAAGAGCTGCGGGAGAAAGAGTTTCAGTACCGGATGCTTGCCGACTCGGGGATGGCGCTTATTTGGATAGCCGGCACCGACAAACTTTGCCATTTTTTTAACAAAATCTGGCTGGAGTTTACCGGTCGCACCATTGACCAGGAAATTGGAAACGGATGGGCTGAAGGCGTTCATCCGGATGATCTTGAAAGATGTCTTGATATATATGTGACATCCTTCGATCAACACGAACCGTTTGAGATGGAATACCGGTTAATGCATTCATCCGGCGAATATCGTTGGCTGCTTGATATAGGTACTCCCAATTTTGACAGTGCCGGTGAATTTATAGGTTTCATTGGTCATTGCTTCGATATTTCGAGTCGCAAAAAAGTAGAATTGGAATTGGTTTCTGCCAAATTTGAACTGGAGCAATTCTTTAATCTTGTTCCTGAGCTGATCGTCATTGCCAGCCCTGACGGATATTTCAAACAACTGAATTCTGAGTGGGAAAGAATTCTCGGGTACACCAAGGATGAACTTCTAAACATTCCTTATTGGTCATTACTCCATCCTGACGATCTGCTATCTACGCAAATTGAGGTTGAGCGACAGATGATGGGTAATACAACCATGAAATATGAGAACCGCTATCGGAAGAAAGATGGAACTTATCGGTGGTTTGAGTGGAATGCTACCAAAATGGGGAATGATCAGGTGTATGCTGCCGCACACGATATCACTGATCGAAAAATGGCCGAGGAAGCCTTGGTGGAAAGTAATCTTCAGATCAAAAAATCTGCTGAATGGTTAAGGAAGGCACAGGCTGTTGCACATTTGGGAAACTGGGAGTGGAATCTGAAAACAGGCGAGGTCATCTGGTCAGACGAGATGTACCGGATCTTTGGCATTGACAGGGAAAATTTTACCGGGTCGCTTGGAACTGCCATTTCCAATGTCATTCATCCGGATGACCTCCATATCGTAAAGCCTTCGAATGCGAATAGTTTCACACAAAATAGGCCAATTGAATACCGAATCATTCATGCTGATCATTCAATACGTCATATATTGGCTGAGTCAGGCGAAACAATACTTGATGGCGAGGGTAATCCATCGTACATCTCCGGTATTGCCCAGGATATCACAAATTACAAGAATGTGGAGGCTGAAATCAGACAATCCAATGCTTACCTTGAAAATCTGATCAATTTTGCCAATGCGCCAATTATTGTCTGGGATGCTCAATGGAGGATCACCCGGTTTAACCACGCGTTTGAATTACTGACCGGAAGAGCCGAAGCGGAGGTGCTCGGCCAGTCGATGGAGATTTTGTTCCCTGTCGAACTTGTCGACCAATCGATGGAATTGATCCGGAAAACCTCGGTCGATGATCGTTTGGATAGTATTGAAATTGAAATCATGAATGTGGATCAGACTGTTCGGACTGTTCTTTGGAATTCAGCGACTTTGCTTGCTTCTGATGGATTGACGCCCGTATCAACCATCGCACAGGGGCAGGATATTACCAAACGCAAATCTGCCGAAATGGCCCTGATCAACAATGAAGCTCAATACAAGCTTTTATCCAATCAACTCGAAGCCATCATAGATCACAT
>JBAXUL010000065.1:0-21712 GCA_037129695.1 Prolixibacteraceae bacterium | reverse complement strand
TAAAATTGGGTTGAATGCTGATCGGGGGCTGTAGAGACAAGGCATGCCTTGTCTCAATATTTCAGTAAAAAATGTGCACTGTATTCAAAGACAAGGCATGCCTTGTCTCCTCTTTCCACAAAAAAATGGCAATGGATTCGCCGACAAAAAATGGTGGTAATGCATTCGGAGACAAGGCATGCCTTGTCTCTACAGGTTCTGCCGCACGATTTGTTCCATTGCTTTTGAATTTTCTTCCAGAACTTCCAGATACCTTAACTGGGAAAGAGTTCTGATTTTGTTGTGCTCGGGGTAGGATATTTTATAATAGGTGTCACCATTCAGGTAATCGGCAAGGAAACGGATGGATTGTTCCCAAACCATGTAACGGCAGGAGTAAACAAGGTTATCTTTCTCTTTCGGTGTCAGGAATTTGCTGCTTACTGAAAGATAACCCCTGGCATAGGCTTCAAAATAACCGGAATTGAAACTGACTTTGGTCAGATCCGGTTCATCTTCAACCGCGTTGTTTCCAAGGGTTCGGATGGCATCCCCAAAATCAAAGAGAATACTTCCCGGCATAACGGTATCCAGGTCAATGATGCAAAGGATGTTGTCGTTGTCATCGTAGAGGACATTGTTGATTTTGGTGTCGTTGTGTGTGATTCGCAATGGCAGTTCGCCGTTGTCAAGCCAGTTCTGAAGTTGGAGCATCTCTTCTTGTCTTCCAATCAGCTGGTCAATCACCTTTTGCATGGCAGTGCAGCGGTCTGCCTTGTTGAGGGTCACTGCTTCCATCAATTGTTGAAAACGAAATTTGCCGTTGTGGAAATTGGGGATCGTGTCGATCAACCTGGTTCCGTCAAGGTCTGAAAGCTGCATCTGAAACTTCCCGAAGGCCGATCCCGCACTGTAGGCCTGGTCGGGATGAGTCACTTCCTCCACTCCGTGGGATCCGCTGATAAAAAGAAAGAGCGTCCAAAAGTTTGCGTCGGTATCCTTCACGTAGTATTTGCCATCGGATGCTTTCAGGTAATTCATCACTTTTCGGTCTACGTCAGGCACACCTGCCGCCTCCAGTTGAGCCCGAATGTGGCCGGTAGCCAGAATGATGTTATTCAGCATTCCGGGTACGTCTTTAAAAATCTGATGATTTTTGCGCTGGAGAATATAATCAGGGGCTTCGTCGCCGGAGGTCCGGATGAGAAATGTATCGTTGATGTGGCCATGGCCAAAAGGCTTCCAGTCCAGGATCTGCTCACTTCGTCCGAATGAGGAAAATATGCCTTTAATTTGAAGTAAATCCATAATGAATATATTTTATTGTATTGAATAATTAAGTCGCGCAAAGCTCGCAAAGGAACGCAAAGCATTAAAAGATATCATATTCCCGTTAGAGAGTTTCGTAAATCTTTTCAGTTTTATTTTACCAAAGATGCTCCGGATAAACGCCATCCGCAATCAGCTCGGCAATCAGACCCTTCACGATGGGTTTGTCCTCGATGTAGGTAACTCCGAACCAGGGTGAATCGCATTCGATGACTTTGGTTTTGATGTTTCCGTTGACGACATTGTCATTGATGAGAAGTGGAATGTAGTATTCAGATCTCAGTTCATGGCCGTGATTGGTCAGGAATTGGGAAAAACCCTCCTTCAGGTATCCGAATACTTTGGGTTTTAATCCCCAGAAATTCATGGACACCGGACTTTTCGGATCCAGTCTGTGGCGGCCATCCTCTTCATAAAAGAAAATGCCATCAGATTCACCTTTGATTTTGGTTCTTTCCACCACAGTGGTAAGGTAACCACCGGCATCTGTCTCACAGACTCCCCTTGATACGGTTCCATGGTCGGAGAGTGTGTTTTCGACGTTGTAACCAATCATAGAATATTCTGAAGGATCGGTAGAGGTGGTGAGAAAGTCAGCCATCTCCAGGTATGCTTTTTCACCATAAAAATCATCTGCATTGATGACTGCCATCGGCTCATTGGCCACGCCGTCGGCCATCAGCAAGGCATGAGCCGTACCCCAGGGCTTTTCCCTCTGGGGAGGAAGGACAAAGCCGTCAGGGAGTTTGTCCAGCGATTGGTAAACATATTCAACAGTGATTCTTCCTTCGAGTTTGGGGTCAAAACGTGCTTTGAAGGCGGCTTCGAAATCATGGCGGATGACAAAAATAACTTTTCCGAAACCCGCACGGATGGCATCATAAAGTGAATAATCGATGATTGCTTCTCCGTTGGGGCCGACTTCGTCCAGCTGTTTTAATCCTCCGTAACGGCTACCCATTCCGGCAGCTAAAATGATGAGTGTAGGCTTCATGTATTTAATTATGAGTTATGAGTTATGAGTGATGGGAGATCACTGCTGTTTTGATGGAAGAGACTGCGTGCCATTTGTATTTGATCGGGTATCTGTATTTTTTTTATTCAAAATTTGTCAGTAATTCTAATGTAAGTATCTGCTGGGTAATGAAATATCCGGATTTTGCAGAAATCAGTAAGTTATGACTGGGTTTTGAGTTCTTGGCCGATAAGAGAAAATGTACCTGTCTTGTTTTATTCTACCTCAGTTCGTTGACCAATTTTGCGAGAATAATTGAGGCTGAAACCATATTATACCTGGTTATTGCAACAAAATGAACTTCAAAGTTATGGTCTGAAATAGTCCTTTGAAATGAAGGTATCCTCTGTAGAATATCCAAACTCCAAACTCCTAACTCCTAACTCATAACTCATAACTCTTCCTTGTACCACCCCGAGTAGGTATGATAATTGTTGGCGATCCTGTTGATTTCAGTTTCGATGAGTTCAGGGCTGATTTCCTTGATTTTTCTTGCGGGAGATCCGCCAAAAACAGAACCTGTCTCGACGATTGTGCCTTTCGTGACAACGGCACCGGCGGCAACAATTGAATTGCTGTGAATGATAGCGTCATCCAGGACAACGGCATTCATGCCAATCAAAACGTTGTCGTGGATGGTGCAGCCATGAACGATCGCTCCGTGCGCGATTGAAACATTGTTACCGATGTTGGTGGCAGATTTCTCAAAAGTGCCGTGAATGATAGCATTGTCCTGGATATTTACATTGTTTCCGATCCTGATGTAGTTGACATCGCCTCTGATAACGGCACCGAACCAGACACTACAGTTGTCCCCAAACACAGTGTCGCCAATGACTACAGCATTTTCAGCAAGAAAACAATTCAATCCCAGAACCGGTGTTTTCCCCCGTAAAGATTTTATGATGGCCATTTTCTAAAAAAGTTTATTTTTGTGAATCAAAAGTAGCAAATTATTATTTGAACCCTATGTCCATACAAACAAAAGTGATTGAACTCGAAGAGGTGTCGATCCGGTTTTCAGGAGATTCGGGTGACGGCATGCAGCTCACCGGTACCTTGTTTTCCGATACGTCGGCCCTGTTGGGAAATGACATTTCAACTTTTCCGGATTATCCTTCCGAGATCCGTGCCCCACAAGGGACGGTAGCCGGTGTATCCGGATTTCAGATACAGTTCGGGAAAAAGAAAATCAGTACTCCCGGGGATCTGGCGCACGTTTTGGTTGCCATGAATCCCGCAGCTGTGAAGGCCAATGCGAAATTCATGATGCCGGGCGGAACTATTTTTTATGATTCTGACAGCTTCAACCAGAAGAATTTTGAAAAGGCAAAGTTCAAAACGGATGATCCCTTCACTGAATTGAATCTGATCGATTACAATAAAGTTCCTGTTCCAATTACCCAACTGACGAGGGAAGCACTGAAAGATCTTGAAATTGACAACAAGAGTATCCTCCGAAGCAAGAATATGTTTGCACTGGGATTAATTTGCTGGGTATTCAGTCGTCCGCTTGATTACATCGAAAAATACCTTACCAGGAAATTCGGCAAGAAGGAACTGGTACTCGAATCCAACCTGAGGGTGTTGCATGCAGGATACAATTACGCATGGAACCTTCAGCACATGACTCCAAGGTATGTGGTGCATCCCGCACCCATCGAAAAAGGTTTGTACCGGAACATCAACGGAAATCAGGCAACTGCCTGGGGTCTGCTGGCGGCTTCCGAAAAAGCAGGATTGGAACTATTTATCGGATCGTATCCTATCACTCCCGCCACAGAGGTCTTACAGGCATTGGCCGAAAGAAAAGATCTCGGCGTGAAGAGTTTTCAGGCAGAGGATGAAATTGCCGGAATCTGTACTTCCATCGGCGCTGCCTTTGCCGGTGATCTGGCTGTAACTTCCACCTCCGGTCCCGGATTTGCACTTAAATCCGAAGCACTCGGATTAAGCGTGATTGCAGAATTACCGCTTGTTGTCGTGAATGTGCAGCGTGGAGGTCCTTCCACCGGACTTCCGACTAAAACGGAACAATCAGATTTGCTTCAGACTCTGTATGGCCGGAATGGTGAGAGCCCTGTTGTGGTGGTAGCCGCATCTACTCCATCCGACTGTTTTTACTATGCCTACATGTCTGCCAAAATAGCCCTTGAGCGCATGGTGCCTGTGGTGCTGCTGACGGATGGTTTTCTTGGGAACGGAACAGAACCCTGGAAAGTACCAACCCTGGCAGAACTGCCCTCCATTACCCCAAGAATTGCCAGAAATGCCGCCACTTTCAAACCCTATCAGCGTGATCCTAAAACGCTGGCACGCGAATGGGCCTTCCCCGGAATGGATGGATTTCAGCACCGGATTGGCGGACTCGAAAAGGATGAAGCCGGCAATGTAAGCCACGATCCTGCCAACCACCAGCTGATGTGCGAAATCAGAAGGGACAAGGTAGAGGCTGTCGCAGATATGCTGCCTTTGCTGGAGGTCGTGGGTGAAAGCTCAGGCGATTTGCTGGTTGTAGGTTGGGGTGGAACCCTTGGTCATCTAGACACTGCCGTCAGGGAATTGCAAGCCAATGGCACCAGTGTCAGTCTTGCCCATTTCAATTATATCAAACCGCTTCCTTCCAATACGGCTGAAGTATTGGCAAACTATAAAAAAATTGTTGTATGCGAATTGAATCTTGGTCAGTTCGTGGGCTATTTACGCGACAAAATGCCACAATTCAAATATGAACAATTCAACAAAGTTCAGGGACTTCCCTTTACCATCCAGGAACTTTCCGATCACTTTACAAAACTAATAGAGGAATAATCATGCAGGATACATTGAACTATACCCTCAAAGACTTCAAAAGCGAAAGCGAAGTCAGATGGTGTCCCGGATGTGGTGACCACGCCGTATTGAATGCCGTTCAGAAAGCGATGGCCAATTTGGGCATTCGCCACGAAGATTTTGCCGTTATCTCCGGCATCGGTTGTTCTTCGCGATTCCCCTATTACATGAGTACCTTCGGGTTCCATACCATTCACGGCCGTGCTGCCGCGATTGCTTCAGGTGTCAAATGTGCGAATCCGAATCTGACAGTTTGGGAGATCACCGGCGACGGGGATGCCCTGGCCATCGGCGGAAATCACTTCATCCATACCATCCGCAGAAACATTGATCTGAACATCATCCTCTTCAACAACAAAATCTACGGATTGACCAAGGGGCAATATTCACCTACCACCGACCGTGGTTTTGTGACAAAAACCTCCCCCATGGGAACCATTGAGGATCCTTTCGTACCCGGACAGCTCGTTCTTGGTGCCGGAGGTGCTTTTTTTGCCCGGTGTGTCGACAACAACCTGAAACATTCACAGGAGATATTCGAGGAAGCAGCCAAATTTAAGGGCACTTCAGTGGTGGAGGTACTTCAGAACTGCGTCATATTCAATGATGGAATTCATGAGGCTATTTCCGATCCTAAAACGAGAGAGGAACGCCAGATCTTCCTGAAGCATGGCGAGCCGATGATTTTTGGAAACACCCGCGACAAGGGGATCGTTCTTGAAAAAGGCAAACTCCGCGTGGTGCAGATTGGCGAGAATGGAGTGACGGCTGAGGATGTATTGGTTCATGATGCGATGGATCAGGACGGATTCCTCCACCAGTCACTCATCAACATGAAATTTCCTGACTTTCCGGTAGCTATGGGAGTTATTCGTGCAGTACCCTCTAAAGTTTACAATGAGGCCATGGTTGCCCAGATTGAAGAGGCGAAATCTAAATCAAAAATTAAAACTGTCGATCAGCTGCTTTCCAGTGGAAATACCTGGACGGTGGAATAGTAGAGACGATTCATGAATCGTCTCTACACATAAAACAGCAAAGGCCCCTTTCGGAGCCTTTGTTTTTTATAGGAGGTTGTATCCTTGTCTGTATTCGTAATGCATCATTTTGGTAGCAGCACCATCGGTATCCTCAATGAATTCCTGTTTGGCAGGATCCCATTTGATGGTCCGTTTCAGCTGGCAGGCGATGTTGCCAAGGGTACAGACTGTACAACTGCTGTGGCCGACTTCGACCGGAACACAAGGATCCTTGTGTGCACGGACGGCTTCAACGAAATTAACCTGATGGGGAATGTTGTTTTCGTAGGAACCTTTTACCTCTTCCTTCTTTTCAGGAATCAGTTTAGGGTCAGAAGCATTGAAATAGCCGCGTGCTACTTCGATCCAACCATTCTTGCCCCAGAATTTCACTCCTTTGGTTTTCTTTTCATCAAAAGGCTCAGATGTCATCACAACACCATTCGCATATTTGAAGGTCATGTATTCTGTACCATCCCCGATGGGAGATATTTCGACCGGACCATTTTTGTCCATGCCCAATCCCCATTGTGCGATATCGAACATGTGGGCACCCCAGTCGGTGGTGAAACCTCCGCCCATTTCGGTGTACCAGCGCCAGGCACCCCAAATTTTCTCATCTACTTCAGGATCGATTTGAATAGGCGGATCCAGTTCGTTGTTGAAATGTATTTTTGCTGTAAGCGAACCGAGCCACAAATCCCAGTTCAGGTCTGCGGGTAGTGGTTCTTCGGGAAGGTCATAAGGTTTGGGTGGAGCGCCTACATAGGCATTTACTTTTTCAACGTCTCCGATCGCACCTGACTGGACCAATTTAATGGCATTCTGGAAATTGGCATCAGAGCGTTGCATACTTCCAATTCCAAGAATCCGGTTGTTTTCGCGAACACATTTGACCAGTTCCTGACCTTCCTTGATGGTGAATGTCATTGGCTTTTCAAGATAGACCTCTTTTCCCGCCTTCAGGGCCGCAATCGCGATCCTGGCATGCGAGTGATCCGGTACCGCAATAATTACGGCATTGATATCCGGATTTTTGAGCAGATCTTCATACTTCTCGAAGGTTTCTACTTTTACTTTTTTTCCTGCCTTGGCGTAAAAGGCATTCACCCGTTTTTCAAATCTTTTGCGTTTGATTCCATACACATCGCAACCTGCAAGTACTTCAACTCCAGGTATCTGGATGAAACCGCTCAACAGAAACATGGATTGCCTTCCCATTCCGATAAAACCGAGGCGAATATCAGCCGGCTTTTCTGAACTCTTTGTCTGGCAGCTTGTTACGACGCCAGGGAGCAAAGCAACACCGGCAGCGCCCATCACGGATGTTCCAAAGAAGGAACGTCGGCTCAGTTTTTTCCTTTGATTTTCTGACATAATTTAGTGTTTTAATTAGAAATATTCACTAAAAATAACGTTTTTTTTGCAACCTAACATGAAAATCAACGTTGAAATAACAGATAACTATTGATTTTCTCAGGATTTGTTCCCGTGAGATTAATTTAAAAAACTACAATGATCGTTAACACTCCATCCAATCAAAAAGAACCATTTGACATTTTCCTCGAAGACTTCCGCATTCGGAGCAGACATGCTTACCGGGTCAGGGCTGACATCGATCAGTTGAGTACAAGGCGCGGAATGCCACCATTTGTAATGAGAGAGGTAATGTCAGGAAATCCGTTGTCTGTCAATATTCCTGCTGAGTTTGGCGGACGTGGTGGAAGTGTGCAGGAGATTCTTGCTTTGCTTTCTGCAGCCTCTTACGAATCTCTGGCACTTTCGCTGACTTTGGGGATCAATTCGGCCCTTTTCCTGCAGCCACTGGCCAAGTATGGTTCGGCGGAAGCCAAAAAAATGGTATTTGAACGGTTCATGACTGCCCAGAACATGGGCGGCTTAATGATTACAGAGCCGGGCCATGGAAGTGACGCGCTTAACATGCAGACTTCATTTTCTTCGGAAGGTGATTTGTACAATATCAAAGGGACAAAACATTGGGCCGGATTAACCGGTTGGGCTGATTTCTGGCTTTTAACTGCCAGGGAACAGATGAAAAACGGAGATTTGAAGCGGGACATCGATTTTTTCATTTGTGATGTCAATCAGGAAGGGCAACAGATCGTGGTTGAAGAATTTTTTGACAACCTTGGCCTTTATCAAATACCCTACGGACGTAACAGGATTGATGTTGAAGTGCCGCATCTTTACCGGCTTCAACCTCAATCTACCGGTATCAAGTTGCTCTTGGACCTTCTGCACCGCAGCCGCTACCAGTTTCCGGGAATGGCGCACGGATTTATTCAGCGGATGATGGATGAAGCGCTGGCGCATACCCGTGAGCGGTCTGTTTCGGGCAAACGGTTATTGGAATATGATCAGGTTCAGCATCGGCTCGTTGAGCTTCAAACTTCATTTACAATTGCTTCAGCCATGTGTGCCAACAGCAGTTCAAAAGCAGGCATCGAAAATGATCTTTCCGGTAACGGTTTGGAAGCGAATGCGATCAAGAGTTACGTGACAGACCTGATGCAGGGTGCCGCCCAGTCGTTGGTTCAACTAGTTGGTGCAAAAGCCTATCGCTTAAGCCATATCGGAGGCAGGGGAATTACAGACAGCCGTCCATTTCAGATCTTTGAAGGATCCAACGACATGTTGTATTCCCAAATTTCTGATGCAGTAGTGAAACAGATGAAGCAATTCAAGGAATCCAATCTTTACAATTACCTGAATGGCAATGATCTCACTTCGAAAGCAACGGAATACCTGAAAGAGCTGCTTAATTTCAACCTGAATTTTGAGTTGCCTCAAAGAAAGATGGTTGAACTGGGGCAGACCATTTCACGGATCATCTCCTTGGAAATGGTGATTGATTTGGGTGAAAAAGGATTTCGCAGCGACCTGATTGACAACAGTATTTCTACCCTTAAGAAAGAAATTACCTCCCTGATGGGGCATTTCAACTTCGCTGAACAGGCCAATGTGGTAGAAGATTATCAGGATAACAGTTCCTGGTTTTCGCTGGTAGGGAGATAAATAAAATTAGGTGACGAATGTAGAGACGTTTCATGAAACGTCTCTACCGACAAAATAAAACGGCTGCTTCATTGAGATGAAGCAGCCGTCATTATTGGTATTCTAGAGAAGATTAGTAACCGGTATTTTGTTTTAAAACTCCTGGCTGCAAATCCATCTGTGTTTGAGGAATAGGCTGATATTTATCCTTCTCATCGAAAGACGCGCCTTTCATGACATCAGGTCTCACTCTGAGGTCATTTTTAGCAAATGCGTTCAGCGTGGCGGCCATACTTCCTGGAACAGCTTTGTCCCAACGTCTCAGATCGAAGAAGCGCATGCCATCTGTAGCAAATTCCAAACGATTTTCCCATTGTACTGCCTTCATCGCTGCTGCCTTGTCGGCAAAAGCAGGATAGATTCCAACTTTATAATTGGCAGCAGGTTTGGTGAAGTCAACATACTGTTTCCATGTATCTCCGGTATTGATACTGATAGGTAATTTGGTGATGCTTACTTTGCCCATTACCACTTCATTACCTGCCCTGACGCGGATTTGATTGACATATTTCAACGCTGTTGCGAGATCGCCTTCAGAGGCAGCTACTTCTGCTCTCCATAACAAGATATGGCTCAAACGCAGATAACGGAAATTGTTGGCGCAGATACCTGTCTGCCAGCCGGTTGTTGTAGATAATGTGTTCCGCTCAGCTTTGTAATAGAAGGTTTTTTCCACGGTGACATAAGGTCCGCCCCATGATTGGTCGCGGATCCAGTCCATACCACGGTTGATACCCCAATCCATGTAAGGAAGTCCACGGCGTCCCATGGTAAAGTCAATACGAGGATCAAGCAGGTCGGTTGCTGGCGTAAAATCTTCTGTAGAGGCAATACCCTGGTCATTCTTCAGGTCAGTTGCGTTGAAAGTATCGAACAGCGGCAATCCGGTAGGATCTACCTTGAAAGCATTGGCAAGGTTTTGTGTTGGCTGGTGAAAACCGCAGCACAATCCCATTTCAGGAGCATAAGGTGCATTCAGCCCGATCCCCATTTCACCGTTCAATGATTCATTGATGTCGTTTACATTCCTTTGAATTTCAAAGATCCCTTCCGAATTGTTATTTGTCGCGATCCTGTAATTGTCAAAGAATTTAGGTGCCAAAGAGTATTGACCACTGTTGATGATATTGTCCAGCAGGGGTTTTGCACTTGCATAATCCAGCACCTGCATGTAAGCACGGGCGGCAAGGGCCATGGCAGCATATTTTGTAGCACGACCTACTTGTGACTGTTTTGCAGGAAGGTTGGCGGCGGCAAAGGCCAGATCATCGGTGATGAATTTCAGAACTGCACCGGCGGCATTCTCGTTGGTAATTGTATTGGCAACGTCCATTTTGTCCTCAGAAATGAGTGGAATTTTGTCGCCGAAAACCAACCAGGACTCGAAATAGTAAAGCCCTCTCAGGAAGCGTGTTTCAGCTTTTAATTCAAGCGCGGTAGCCGCAGAAAGAGAAGGAGTTTTTGCAATTACATTCAGAACCTGATTGCACCTGTTTACACCCATACCCAGATTTAATACCCATTTATCGGCAGGGTAGTTGTTGGTGGTGGATACTTCCCAGCGTTCGATTTCATTGATTGGAATCTGGTCGCCTACGTAGGATCCTTTGGCTGCGTCGTCAGATGCAACGGATCCGTATGTCCAGTTGGTAATGGATGCACCCCAGGAAACGGTCCATAAGGCTGATCCTTTGACCATACTGTAGGCTCCGGTCAACAGCGCATTCACGCCACTTTCGCTATAGAAAACATCTTCAGAAGTCGAACCCAGCGGCTTTTTATCCAAAAATGATTCTGAACAAGAATAAGATATGGCCATTATAAAACAGGTAGCCACTATAATTGATAGTTTTTTCATATCATTCTTTTGTTTAAAAGTTATAAATTTCATATTAGATTACAAACCTAGGGTTAAACCAAATGTAATCTGACGAGGTGTTGGCCATGCTCCTTTGTCAACTCCCATTGACATACCTGATGAATCAAGTTCCGGGTCAAGTCCTTTGTACTTGGTGATGGTAAACAGGTTGGTAGCCTGCATATAGAGGCGGATACTCTTGACTTTGATTTTATCAAGTGTTTTCTGCGGAACGGTATAACCCAGTCTGAAGGTTTTCATTCTGGTGAATGATCCATCTTCGATGAAAGCGGTGGAAGCCTCCTGTGAGTGGGCTGCAGCATCAAACATAGGCAGTGGTGCGCCGGTATTGGTTGGTGTCCATGTGTTGAAGAGCGCATCCTTGCTGAAACCTCCTAAAAACTGTCCGTAGTCAATCCAGCGGCTTACGTAGTTGATCATCTTGTTGCCGTAACTTCCATAGAAGAACATGTTCATGTCGAAATTGGCATAACTGAGGTCGATGTTCAAACCACCTGTGAACTTGGGATGAGGATCACCAATATAGGTACGGTCCTTGTCGAGGGTGATTTTACCATCTCCGTTTAAATCCCTGTATTTGAAGTGACCAACGGTTGTGTAACTGTCAAATTGTGGAGCTGCTGCTGCTTCGGCGGCAGTCTGGATAATACCATCAGAAATCAAACCGTAGAACATTGGATAGGCCTGACCTGTAGTTGCACGCGTATATTCCACCTGACGTTCTGAATAACCTACTACTTCGCTCAGGTTGTTGGATAGAGATACGACTTCATTCTTGTAATGCGACATGGTCAAAGTGGCTGCATAAGTAAATTGACCGCCCATCAGGGTATTGTGATAGCCAAGGTCAATGTCAAATCCCATATTTTTCATCTTGCCAATGTTCACGTAAGGAGGAGTTGCAATACCCATTACCTGTGGTACACTGAGGCGGTACAACATGTCGGAGGTATTTCTCTGCCAGATATTGACGGAGGCAGTTATTTTCTTGTCAAACATGGCTCCGCTGATGCCCATATCGAAAGTTTGGGTTGTTTCCCAACTTACATCCGGGTTACCTTTTGTGGATGGTTCAAATCCGGCAACAGCCGAACCGGTAGATCCATTTAGGTTGTAAGCAGCTGTATATCCGTTAGTTCCAAAGGTTGAATACATGTTGTATTCTCCAATTTGGTCGTTACCGGAAGTTCCCCAGCCTGCACGAAGCTTCAACTGATCCAGCCATTTTTTTGAACCGGCCATAAAGGATTCCTTGCTGATTTCCCAACCTGCAGATGCAGCCGGGAATATACCGTAACGGTTAGCGGCTCCAAAGCGGGAAGAACCATCACGACGTACGGAAGCTTCTACGAAATATTTACCGGAAAGGTCATAGTTGGCCCGGCCAAACTGTGAAAACAGTGACCATGCAGATGCATTGCCATCATTGACTTTGTTGGTTTCACCTGATGTTAATTGCATGTAATCAGGAGAAAGTGAGAAATACTGGCTGCGGCCTGCATTCATCCATTGGTAGTTATTCGAAACGGCTTCTGTTCCTACAACGACATTCAATTTGTGTTTTTCATTGAAGGTTGTCTGGTAATTGAATACATTGGACCAGTTCCAAAGAATGGAATAGTTTGAATCTACGGTAAGTCCTGCTGTTTTGTTGGGTTCAGCATTTTCATAAGTTGGAAGTGTGTAGGATTTGGCATTCCACTGACCCATGTTGTAGCCAAACAGCGTTTTGAAAGTAAGGCCTTTCATGAGGGTTGCCTCTGCAAATAGATGGCCGAGTACCCTGAACCATTTTCCTTCATTGTCCTGGGCATGTGCCAGTCCTGCAACCGGGTTGGCTGCGTTGCCTGTACCGGGAGCCCTTGTTCCGGCAAAATTACCCATGATGTCATATACAGGAACGATTGGCTGCATACGATAAGCCATGGAAATAGGTGAATCTTCTGCGTTGTTGGTGAAGTTACCCTTCTGATTGATGTAAATTGCCTGCAGTGATTCGCCGACTTTGAGCCAGGTGCTGAACTTGGTTTCTGCGTTAACACGGAAATTATATCTTTTGAAACCTGTGTATTTCAGAAATCCCTGCTCATCCAGATAATTGCCTGAAAGAGCATACGTTGATTTTTTACCGCCACCTGAAACAGAAAGGTCGTACTCCTGGATAACGCCTGAGCGATAAATCTCATCGTACCAGTTCGTACCATTTTTGTTGGCTTTGTAAATCTGGTAATCCGGATAATTGTACAAGGAAGGACTGACAGAAGGATCTCCTTCTTTGGTGCCTGCAGGAAGTATATAATCCGGAATTACAGGATTTGCCCCCTTGCCGTATTGTTGCGAATTGGGTGCATTACCCAGGTTCTTCGCCATTAACCACACTGCACTTCCGTACTGGGAAGTATTCAGCATGTCGTATTGATTGGTGGCTTGTGATACGCCTGTTCTCAGGGTGAAGGTGATGCTTGGCTCCTGATTTTCGCGGCCGTGCTTGGTGGTAATCAATACTACCCCGTTGGCACCGCGACTACCATAAATAGCTGCAGAAGATGCATCTTTCAAAACGGAGATCGATTCCACATCATTCGGATTCAGGTTATTACCCGGTCCTACAGGAACTCCGTCAATTACATAAAGAGGATCTGGATTGTTGACTGTCCCAATACCATGGATGCGAATGGTCGCATCAGCACCGGGAGTGTTTGGAGAGGTAACTGTGATCCCGGAAACCTGTCCCTGCATGCGGCTTACTACACTGGGAGCCGTGGATGTTTTAAGCTGTTTGTTCGACATGGTCGATACAGAGCCGGTTAATTGCTCTTTCAAACGTGTACCATAACCTACGACAACCACTTCTTCCACACCTATGGTTTCACTTTTCATGGTCACATTGATCACTTCATTCGAACCCACCGGCATATCCACCGATATCATGCCAATGAAAGAAAACGTCAATGTTTGATTAAAATGGTCAGGTACCTTTAGGGCGTACTTGCCATCCGCATCGGTAATGGTTCCTGTTGTTGTTCCTTTAACAATTACAGAAACTCCCGGTACACCAGAACCGGATTCATCAATTACTTTTCCGGATATGGGCTTTTGGGCAAAAGCCATTCCGGTTGTCAAAACCATGAGAAATACCAGCGATAGAAGCATCCTGGTCCAATTTCTTTCAGGCAGAAAAATCATTTTTTTTTGTTTCATAAATTCTTCGGATTAAGATTGGTAAATAATTCAAGAACGTATTTGATTGGTATTTAGTCTCTACAAAACGAATTTAAACACACTTTTATCTACAGCAAAGCCATCATACAAATGGGAAGTATATTTTTTGATGAATGATTGATCTGCGTTCTAAAGAATTTTAAAGTTTGGTTATTGTAGAAACACCACTAAGGTAACAAGTATTTTTAATATACAATATGATTTCATTACAAATTTTAACATATACTTAAATCGTTTTATTCTATCGGAAAAGAATAATACAGATACGGTCAATCCATAATTTGAACAGAAGAGGTTTGTGGGATAGCCATAAAAATTATCATACTGATGTTTTTTGAGTCATATTCAGAGGACTTGCTTGATTTTAAGTTAAAAGAACATTTAAATGTCGTAGATGCTGATTCCCATTTTTTGAGGATTCTGCCAATTGTGTCGCGCAAAGCCCGCAAAGAAAAAATACGACATTATTATTTGTGCATTACTTAAGTTAGAAGAACAATGAAATGTCGTAGTTTCAAATTCTCCAGTTTTGGGCAATTTGCCTTTTGTGTCGCGCAAAGCACGCTAAGATCGCAAAGAAAAAAGTACGACAATATTATTTGAACATTACTTAATACCGACACGGTGAAGGTTATTCCAAGATCCCAACGGAACATTGCTTATCGAAATCATTGAAAACCGTTATCGACAGGCATATAACTTCTGTCGGTTGTCATGTGTCCTGTACCGGTCTAAGTGCTAAGTGGTCACCTGATGGCTTAAAATAGATTCCCGAATCTTTCGTTCCGGGTTTCATCAAATATTGCCCGGCTGAAATGGAAAAGGCCTGCGGGCCGGTGGGAAACCCCGTCCTGCTTTTCCTTCAGGGGGACAATAAACGGCATCTGAAGCTTTTTCTTCCTGAAATTTCTTTTGTCGATGATGTTTCCGGTAATTGCCTGGTATAATTTCTGGAGCTGTGTCAGGGTAAAGCGTTCAGGTAAAAGTTCAAAAGCGATGGGTTCTGTGCGCACCTTGTTACGCAATGTTTCCAGTGCCTTTTGAAGGATCTCATTGTGATCAAAAGCCAAATCCATCGTCAACGCTTTTTCTACAGGGAACCAATCAATTTTACTGTCATGGCTGCATAAATTAACCTTCGTGCTGTCAATAAGTGAAAAATAACCCACAGAGAGTACCCGATCAGCGAATCCTTTATCAATCACCTTCAGCCATAGACGATCCTTCTCTTTGGCAATACGGTCAGTTTTTCCAAAAGTGGCAAACTGTTCAAGATAGATATTCTCCAATCCTGTACGATCCTTTAAGATTCGATAGGCTGCACGGTCGAGGTCTTCGTCCTCGTAAATATGATAACCTGCCAGCGTGTAATCCAGAATCAAAGTTTCCCCGGTTAGCGGATCCTGATACGCTCTTTCGACCAGCACGACTTTCAGCTTCTCGAAATCGAAACCGAAAATCACGCAATCAACGGATACGTTGGCAAGAAATTTGCGGGATGAGTCCATTAAGCAGTCTAGTTACGGGTGAATTATAGTTAGTGTATATTGTATACTTTGTAAATATAATTAATTGTTTGATAATCAATCATCAACTTTGAATAAAATTGATCTTTCATCAAATATATTTTTTAATTGGAGGGGGGAATATCATTTATCACTATATTTCACGGTGATTCTTAAGGTTAAAATACAAATGATTCAGCTATTTTTGTCATAGTTGATCCAATAATGCCTTGGATGATTGATATCCTTTACCTGAATTTTTAAATTATCGCCTATGTCTTTGTCCGGAACCAGATTCGCTTTCATCGCCTTATTTTTTATGCTGACTGTTTTTTCCTGCCGGGAAAGTGATATGAAAATTATGACTGTTACAGGTGAAATTCCTGTTTCAAAAATGGGTATTACGCTGCCGCACGAGCATGTTCTGTTCGATTTAACGATGATTGATTCAATAGGTATCAATCCATACAATAAAGATTCAGTTGTCCAAAGGATGACCCCGTTTTTTGAAAAATTAAAGCCTTACAAGGTACAAACGTTCGTGGATGGAACTCCGGAATTCATGGGACGAGATCCTCAATTGCTTGCTGAATTGTCGCGCAAAACCGGCATCCGCATTGTGACGGGTACCGGTTGGTATGCTGCGGATAACGAACGGCATCTGCCCGGGGAGATTAAGGATCTGAGCGCAGAAGAGCTAGCTTTGATTTGGATCGGGGAGGCGAAAAACGGTATCGGCAACACCGGAATTAAACCGGGTGTTATTAATATAGCCATCAGTGGCAGCAAACTTTCGGAAAATGACAAGAAACTGGTTGCTGCTGCCTGTCTGACCCACCTGGAGACCGGCCTTTCGATCATGTCTTACTCAGGTCCTGCTTCCGGCGTACTTGCTCAGTTGCAAATACTCAAAAAGTATGGCGTTGATCCTTCCGCTTTTATCTGGTTACATGCGATGGAGGAAGTCTCGAAAAGCCTGCTTCTTACGGTTGCCGAAAGGGGTGTCTGGATTGCATTGGATGGGATTCACCCTGACCTGAACGCCTCTGTGAAAATTTCCGAAATGGTCAAATACACCAAATTAATACGACGGATGGACCACGTATTACTTTCTCATGATGCCTGGGGATATCAGCCCGGATTACCAGGAGGGGGAGTTATCAGACCATACACCGAACTCTTTGAAACATTCAAATTGTTGCTCCTGAGCGAAGGGATTTCACCTGAGGAACTCGATCAGATGATGGTGAAAAACCCGGCAGAGGCTTTTGGCATCAGGGTGCGGAAGTCGAAATGACCGGTTGCCCGAACGACCTGTGGATGGTCGGGGTCGGGGATGGTTGAAAGCAAGAAGTGAGAATCAGATTTTGAACCTAATCTGGCGGACAAAAAAGGTTCAATTTTATACGTTGAAGATAATGCATCCAATATTGAATTAATAGAACATATCCTTTCAATTCAGAGGCCTCATATTCAATTAACGTCAATAACACAAGGAAATCTTGCGGTTCAGTCGGCAATAGAGCTTAATCCAGACCTGATTCTTCTTGATTTGGACCTTCCAGACATTCATGGAAGTGAAGTTCTCAATCGGCTGAAGGCTGAAGAGAAAACAATGGGCATACCGGTTGTTATCATCAGTGCCGATGCCATGCCTCAGCAAATTCAAAAATTACTTAAGGCAGGCGTTAAGGATTATCTGACGAAACCGCTTGAAATAATTGAGTTTCTGAAGATAATTGACAAATTTATTGTGGGTTAAAACAGGATTGTCAATCAGTCGGCAGCAATATCCTGCCTCGGGTCGATCTTTCGTTTGAATTGATTGTTTGTACCTTATATCTCTGTTATTACTAATACCAAATATTTGTTCGGTAGGAGGTAGTGCTAAATCAAAAAACAAGTCAGCATAGGCGTTGAAGTTATATCTCCGATAACTGATGATAAGCCCTTTTTTCAAAATCACAATGGGATTTATAAGTATCAGTCAATAAGCATCACCCTAATGTTCTTGTTGTGATGGAGTAACCTCTTTGATCTTTCCGAATTGAAGCTATTTCTATGCTAAAAAAACAATAGGTTGGACATTTGTTTTTGGTCTATCGGGCTACCGGAATTCGATCCTGGAACTCTCCTGATTTCATTGGGATGCGCGGTTGCCTTGGACAAAAAAAAAGAGAACAGAAATATCTTTCTGCTCTCTTTCACTGTCGGGGTACCAGGATTCGAACCTGGGACCCCCTGGTCCCAAACCAGGTGCGCTACCGGACTGCGCTACACCCCGATGACTTTTGTTTATGTTCTAAGGTTTTGGCTTCCTTCAAAAGTGTTGCAAAAGTATCTATATTTTTTAAAAACGCAAGTGTTTTAGAAAAAAAATCTTGCGGGATATTTAATTTGTTCAGCTCCCAAACCTATTTCCCAGATCTGATAGAAATCATGCTCCGGGCGAGGTTGAATATAAATTTTAAACATTTTTTTATATCTTCATCCGCATCAAAGAGATAAAACCAACCTATGGGTAATTCTGCTAAATCATTTTCAATTTTGGCCATGTCCGGCACCCTGAATTACAGTAGTGCCAGACATTTATTGGATCGCTGCATGTTCGGTGCAAAAAAGTCGGAGGTGGATGCCTTGGTAGGCAAGAGCATCTCTGAGGCGATGACTATATTGTTGCAGGTACAACCCCTGCCAAATCCTCCGGTTTGTTATGATTTAAACGATACAGATGTGGCTTTGGGGCAAACCTGGATCAATGCTTCCTATAACAGCACTTTCAACGCCTATCGGCTGAAAAGCCTTCGTGCATGGTGGATTGGTCAGATGATGCTTCAAAAGACTTCCCTGATCGAAAAAATGACACTTTTCTGGCACAACCATTGTGTCACTGAGACGGAGGTTGTCAATTATTCCACCATGTATTATCAGTACATTCAGCTTCTTCGAAAACATGCGCTGGGTAATGTCAAACAACTTGTTACCGATATCGCTGTCAATCCTGCCATGCTTATTTACCTGAACGGGGAATCCAACAAGGCCAGTGCTCCCAACGAAAACTTCGGCCGCGAATTGCTTGAGCTTTTTACCATTGGAAAAGGTCCGCTGATAGCCGATGGAAATTACACCAATTATACCGAGACTGATATCCGCGAGGCAGCCAGAATTATGACAGGATGGTTGGTTAACAGGAGTACGAATACGGCCTATTATGACACATCACGTCATGACAAGAATTCCAAAACATTTACAAATGCATTCGATAAATTAGTCATATCAAACAAAGAGGCGGAGGAGTACAAATTGCTGGTGGATATGATTTTCAACAAGAAGGAGACAGCAAGATACCTTGTTCGGAAGTTGTACCGATGGTTGATGTATTACCAAATTGATCAGACGATTGAAACGCAGATCATTGAGCCACTGGCAACGACTCTGTACAATAATTCTTACGAAATCAGGCCTGTTTTGGAACAATTGCTTAGCAGTGAGCATTTTTTCAGTACCGATTTCATCGGTAGTCAAATAAAAAATCCGCTTGATTTTACCCTGGGGGTTTACCGTAAATGCGAGATTGCCCTTTCTGGCAATGTGCTGACAAATTACGAAGCCTGGTACGAAGTGTACAATTCGTGCCGCAACATGGAGATGGCTCTCGGTGATCCGCCGGATGTGGCTGGTTGGCCACAATATTACAAAGATCCCTCTTATTATGAATTGTGGATCAACTCTGCCACAGTTCCCATGAGAACTACCTTTACTGACACCTTTTGTGCGAGTGGTTTGACGAAGGCAGGTTTCAATTACGTTGTTGATCCCTTTGCCATCACAGCGAAGATTGCGAATCCGTCAGATGTTACATCACTTATCAACGGATTTGCGCTGATTCTTCTGCCTGTTTTGCCTGGAACTGCTCAGTTGCAGCAGCTCAAGGAAGAGTTGATTCCGGGTTTACCCGAATCAACCTGGACATTTGAATGGAACAAATATATCAGCAACCCGAATGATGCGACCCAAAAGACGGTCATCAGCAAGAAACTAATGGCCTTGTTGAAAGCCATCATGCGGTTGCCCGAGTTTTACCTTACCTGAAAATGATCATCAGAAGAAGCAGTGATTCTAAAACATGAACATGGAACGCAGAAAATTATTAAAATACCTGTCAGCAACGGCATTGACTCCATTTTTATTTCAAGGACAATGGATGCGTGCAATGGCTTCACTACCGGCAGGCGATTTGTTAAGTTCATTCGACCCCGGAAAAAAGCTTGTTCTGATACAATTGGATGGCGGCAATGACGGCTTGAACATGGTTATCCCGATCTCTCAATATGATAATCTGGCCAATGCCCGCCGCAACATTCTGGTAGACAAGTCTCAGATACTTAAATTAACGGACGAAACCGGGCTGAATCCGGCCATGCCGGATTTAACAAACCTTTATAAAGAGGGCAAAGTTCAGATTATTCAAGGTGTTGGTTACCCAAATCCTAACCTTTCCCATTTTAGATCGAAGGATATTCTGCTTTCTGCGTCAGATGCGCAAACTGTTCTCAGTTCAGGATGGGTTGGAAGAATGTTTGGAGGTCAATATCCAAATTTCCCGGTAGGATTTCCAAACAATCAACAGCCACATCCAATTTCTCTCACCATCGGTTCAACAAGTTCTGCCACCTGTCAGGGCGATCTGGCCAATTACAGTACGGTGCTGAAGAGTATATCATCCAGTTACATCAATAATTCACCCATTAGTGGATTCCCGGATACGCCCTTTGGAAAGGAACTGAAGTTTATCAGCAATGTGATGGAGCAAACCGAGGGGTACCTTGCAGTTATTAAAACTGCTGCCGCCAGTGCCAAAAATCTTTCGACAAAATATCCTGCAGCGGGCACAAATTCATTGGCCGACCAGCTTAAATTGGTGGCCAATCTGGTGGCGGGCGGACTGCAAACCCAGATTTATGTGGTAAGTTTGGGTGGCTGGGATACCCATTCATTGCAAGTCTCCAGCGAGGCCAGTAAGCTCACCGGAGCTCACCCGACACTGCTGAGTAAGCTCTCTGTTGCTATTTCCGCTTTTCAGGATGATTTAAGATTGATGAAGAAGGAGGAGGAGGTGATGGGATTTGTCTATACGGAATTTGGACGTCGCATCATGTCGAACGATAGTCTGGGAACAGACCACGGTACTACCTGGCCTGCCATCATTTTTGGCGCAAAAGTCAATCCGGGCATCGTCGGAAATAATCCTGTGATCCCTGCCGTGGTGAGCAAGTCGGATAATCTGACCATGCAGTACGATTTCAGAAGCATTTATTCTGCCTTTTACAAACAATGGTTTGGTCTTGCTGATCAGGATATTACGCGATTAATGGGGGCGATATTTCCTGGAATACAGCTTGTCACCAAATCAACTTCAATTGATAATGATTTGCTTTCGTCGTCGGGCAAACTGGAACTTTACCCTAATCCGGTTGTAGATGAAGCTAATCTGACCTTCAATTCTGATGGATCCTGGGCACAGGTATTCATTTATGCAATGGGCGGTCAGCTGGTTAAATCTGTGGCACGACAATCGTATCCTTCAGGTAGACAACAAATTCAGTTGCAACTTGCAGGGATGAGATCCGGTACTTATGTATTGGTATTGCAGCAGAGATCAGGAATTTCGAAGATCAAGCTGATTGTGTTGTAGGCTATTATATTTCCAGGAAATTTATTTTTCAATCAGGGCTCTGCTTGTTAGCCTAACTCGCTTGCACCTGATGACACGGGAATTACCTTCGGTGATCCCGTAGAGGTGAAGCCATGTGAGTTGAAAGCCACCTTCGCTGCGCTCAGGTGCTTTTTTGATTTT
>JBAXUL010000064.1:0-22016 GCA_037129695.1 Prolixibacteraceae bacterium | reverse complement strand
TCGCTGCGTTTCTTTCTCCTTAAACGTGGGTGCAAAGATAGAGAGTTTTAGTTCCTGCGTGCATCCGGAATGAATTTTTTGATTATAAATAAAAATTGATATTATTGCTCTGTCTGTCAAATAGTTACACGGATCAATTTTAATCAAACCGGCATAATAACAGATGAAAGAGTCACTTTTGTGCCGTTGATGTATCCATCCGGACGTCGAAAACTGTCGAGAAACAGGACAAAATCGAATTCTTAACCTGGCCAAAATCCAGCGGTTCTCCCAATTCCTTTGCCATTGAAGTCACACCTTTATCCACAAAGCCACAAGGATTGATGTAACGGAAGTAGTCCAGATCGGTATTTACATTCAGCGCAAACCCGTGCATTGTTACGTGTCGTGAGCTTTTTACACCGATTGCGCAAATTTTGCGGGCGGTAGGCAAACCTGAATCCAGCCATACTCCGGTGGCATCCGGATCCCGCGAAGCTGTCAGACCATAATGGCTCAAGACGAGAATAACGACCTCTTCTATACTATATATATACTGTCTTAATCCTATCCCGAAATTTTCAAGATCCAGAATAGGATAACCAACGAGCTGGCCCGGACCATGAAAAGTGATATCGCCTCCCCTGTTGGTTTTGTAGAAACTGATTTTTTTATCTGCCAGCTGCGCGTTGCTCAAAAGCAGATTATGGGTTTCGCCACTTTTACCCAATGTATATACCGGCAGATGTTCAACCAACAGCAGATAACCACCGGTTTGAATCCTTTCTGCTTCGGGCAGTTGCTGATTAACCAGTTTTTGATCGATGATGCCTTTCATCAGCAATTCCTGCCTTTCCCACGTTTCACCGTATTCCGAAAGTCCAAGATCAAGGTATTGAATCGTGTTCATAAGGAATTTCTGTTTAACAGGTGATTTTCAGCATGATAGGACGAGCGCACAAGGGGAGCACTCTCCACGATCCTGAATCCCCGGGCCATTCCCTCGGTCCTGAATGCCTCGAATTGATCAGGATGAAGATATTCAACAACTTCAAGATGCTTCCTGGTCGGTTGCAGGTATTGTCCAATTGTCATAATCTCACAATTCACCTCACGCAAGTCATCCATGCAACGCAATACCTCATCAAATGTTTCTCCCAATCCCACCATAATCCCAGACTTGGAAACTGATTCGCTGACACCAATACGGCGTACGACCTGCAGGCTGGTCAGGTACTTTGCCTTGCTTCTGACCAATGGGGTAAGCCGCTCAACAGTCTCAAGGTTGTGGGAGATAATCTCAGGCCTTTCGGCTGCCACCAGGGCAATCCATTCAGCCTTTCCATCAAAGTCAGGTATCAAAACCTCAATTGTCGTGTTTGGATTCACATTTTTGATCTCCCGAATGGTTTTCGCCCAATGTCCGGCACCTCCGTCAGGAAGATCATCCCGGTCGACCGAAGTGACTACCACATGTTTCAAGCCCATGAGCCGGATCGATTCAGCTACTTTTGCCGGCTCTGCTTCGTCTGGAAGTAGGGGTTTCCCCGTTAGGGTGGCACAGAATTTACAGGACCTTGTACATATTTCTCCCAAAATCATGAAGGTTGCAGTGCCTGCGCCCCAACACTCTCCCATGTTCGGACATCTTCCGCTTGAGCAGATTGTATGCAGATGATGACCCTCCACAATCTGTTTTACCTGCCTGTAATTTGACCCCGTGGGAAGTTTAATCTTCAGCCAATCGGGTTTTTGTCTAATTCTCATTTTTTATTGAGGGAATTTCAAGCTGCTTGCAAATAATTTTGCACAATAAATCAGTAATTCAGGATGACGCAGCACAGCAGACTGTTTGCCATTGGTCGTATTTATGAATAAACTATGTCTTCCTCCTTCACGCAGCAAATTGCAGTTGAATTTTTTTAAATGTTTTAGGAATTCATTTCGTTTCATGAGGAAAAATTTAGCGAAGGCACATATATCAGGGAACATCCACAATAATTTAAGGCATTTTTGTGGACAATGTCATGTGGATGTTTCATCAGGCAAAATTGATTTTCCTGCGAATTGATTTTCTACCCTGATAAAGTTCTTGTGTTGTTTCCTTGTGTGCCTTCATGACTAAATTAAGTGCACCCACTAAATTTTCATTAAGTTCCTCAATCGTTTTACCTTGAGAAATAACCTCGGGATACTCGTCTATCTGACCAACAAACCATCCATCAAGACTCTCTTCAATTATTGCAGTAAAACTTATCCCTTTCATACTTTTTGTTTTTCAACACAAATTTACTCAATTTTTTAGAAATGACATTCAAAACTCAATTCCGATGTTCTGAACCTATTACTTCAATTAGCTTATTAATTTAATGCTGAAAAATTGTTGGACAATAACTGAAATTTATACTTTTGAATCCATGACAAATAGCTTCTCTGCTTTCAAAAAATTCCCTTCCAATTTCTGGTATGCCAATGCCATGGAGTTGTTCGAACGGTGGGCCTTTTATGGGTTTTACATGCTTTTTGCACTCTATCTGACAGGATCCACGGATCAGGGCGGACTTGGATTCAGCCAGACCCAGAAAGGATTGATGATGGGAATAGGTACAGCCATTCTCTACTTTCTACCGCTTATTACAGGCGCCATCGCTGACAGGATCGGCTACCGCAAAACGCTTTTTATTGCCTACAGCCTTTACACCGTGGCATTTCTGACGATGCCATTGTTCCATACCTTTTCTGCAGTTTTTATTTTATACCTTTTTCTGGCCATTGGCGCTGCGCTTTTCAAGCCGATCATCTCGGCTACGGTAGCCAAAACCACCAATACCGAGACTTCCTCCATTGGATTCGGCATCTTTTATATGATGGTCAACATTGGCGCGTTTGTGGGTCCTTTTGTGACCAGCTTCTTTCGAAAATATTCTTGGGATTACGTTTTCTATGCTTCTGCCGCTGTGATCGCTTTCAATTTCGTATTACTGATCCTCTTGTTCAAGGAACCTGCAAGGGAAACAGCTAAAGAAACCCAATTGAGTTTCCTTGATGAATTGAAAAGGCTGACTGGCAATATTATTGAGGCACTTTCGGATTGGCGCTTTTTCATGTTCCTTTTAATTATTGCCGGTTTCTGGACCATGTATTACCAGCTTTTCCTTACTTTACCCGTTTTTATCGACCAGTGGGGAAATACGCATCCCGTTTTCAATTTTCTCAACAGCGTGTGGCCCTGGCTGGCAGCTAAAATGGGATCTGCAGACGGCACTATACCCGCAGAATTGATGGTCAACGCAGATGCCGGATTCATCATTATATTCCAGATTATCGTATCTTCCATTGCCATGCGTTTCAAACCGCTGAGGGTAATGACCATCGGCATTGTCATCGCTTCTGTCGCCATGGGTCTTTGTTTTTCAACACAGAACGGATTGTTGATGTTGCTTTTCCTGCTGCTTTTTTCCTTCGGTGAAATGTCCAGTTCGCCCAAAATCACCGAATACATAGGAAGGATAGCTCCTCCCAGTAAAACGGCACTTTATATGGGATGCTCCTTTATCCCTGTCGCCATCGGCTCCTTTTTTGCCGGATTCGTATCGGGAAACCTGTATCAGTCGATCTCTGACAAAGTGTCTCTTGCTCAGCGCGAAGCGGTTTCACGGAATTTCCAGATACCTTCAATCAGTGAACATTTTTCACAAAATGATTACTTTTATGCGGCAGCTCAAAAAATGGGGATGAGCAATGAACAATTCACCCAGTTTCTTTGGGGCAAATATCATCCATCCTCCATCTGGATGGTGATTTCGGGTATAGGGATTGGTGCAGCCATCCTTCTTTTTCTCTACGACCGTTTTGTGGTTAAAAAAATCAAGACCAATGTCTAATTCGATCAACAGCATCGTCCGTCCAAAAGCAGTATCAATTCCAAAATTGATTGGATTCATTGTATTTTTTTTGCTCTCATACAGTGCATCTTCCCAGGATGGATCTAAAATATTTACCAGTGTCGAACCGTTCGAACCAGCCAAAACCGGAAACTTTTCTGCCGTAGTTGACAACCTCAATTTTTTCAAAAACAACGAGTACAAAAGTGAGTATGTGGTAGGATATACCTTGAGCGGAGCATGGATCCGTCCTAAACTGCTCTACTATCCTGACAAAAACCTGCGGCTGGAGTTGGGTGCTCAGGTCTTAACCTACAGCGGTCGTGAGGATTATGAAGTCCATCCCTGGTTTTCTGTACTTTACAAGCCGGTAAAAGGTCTTTCCTTCCGTATGGGGAACCTGGATCAGGACTGCAATCATGGAATTGCTGATCCGGTAATGGATAGTGAACATTTTTTTAAAGAAAAACCTGAGGCAGGGATTCAGGCAAAATACAATAGCCTAAGAGTGAACACTGATTTTTGGATCGACTGGCAAAAGGTGATTTTCAAAGGAGATCCCTTCAAGGAAAGGTTTGTTTTTGGAACCGTTGCCAGTTTCACCCTGTTCCAGACCGATCAGTTGAAACTTACATTTCCACTGGTTTTCAATGGTGTTCACGAAGGCGGGGAAATTGACAGTGCGCCAGGTTTGGCAGAGACGCACATTGTCGTTTCCGAAGGCCTTAAATATGAATACAAAACAGGGGGGCCTCTCATTAAATCAGGACGTCTGGAGTTTTCCTTCCTGCAATCGACCTATCCCCAATCCAAGACCGCGCTTCCCGGGAAAAGCGGGCTTGCCTTTTACATTCAAACTGCCATGAACACCGACTGGGGCAGTTTTGGTACAGGATTTTGGCAGGGAAACAGGTTCTATACACCGCTGGGAAATCCCATCTTCCAAAATGGAGCCAAAGGACAATCAGAAGCGACAAGTCTGAATCGTTTTTGGGTTTTCTCCTATCGTTATGATCATAAAATATTCGATCAGAGCAAATTCGGATTCACCAGTGACATGTTTTACAACCCCGTTACTCAAAAACTCTCCAACAGCGCGGCGCTTTATCTGATGGTTAATCTTTCCGTTATATTTAGAAAAACAGGGATTTAAGTGCACATTCCCCCAACAAACCTCATTAACGACTGATATTGTACGACTTATTTTTAATATCAGTTGTTGTTTTGAAAAAAAAAGCTACTTTTGCAGTCCCGATTTTATCCTAATTTGTCGTTGTATGGATCGGATGCGGTATCAACCTTAGCAAAATTTAGCGGATAGTGGAAGCCGGTAAACTGATACAGCGCTGATTCGACAGGTGAACCGACAAAAAATGGATTGTATCACATTATAAAATGAATCGAAAGTGGACACTTTAAGTTACAAAACCGTATCGCTCAACAAAGCAACGGTACAAAAAGAATGGGTAGTGGTAGACGCCACAGACCAGGTACTGGGTAGATTGTCAAGCAAAATTGCATTGGTACTCAGAGGCAAGCACAAAGCTGGTTACACTCCTCACGTGGATTGCGGTGACAATGTGATCGTTATCAACGCCGAGAAGGTTAAGTTGACCGGCAACAAGATGAAAGGCAAAGTATATATCCGCCACACAGGGTATCCGGGTGGTCAGCGTTTTCAGACAGCTGAAGAGTTGATGGCCAAACATCCTGCACGCATGGTAGAAAAAGCCGTCAAAGGTATGTTGCCAAAGAATAGTCTTGGAGCCAAGCTGTTCACCAATTTGCATGTTTATGTTGGAGCTGAGCATGATAACATCGCACAGCAGCCAAAAGTTATTAACCTTGACAATATTAGATAAGTATCATGGAAGTTATTAACGCCCTTGGCAGAAGAAAAACTGCTGTTGCCCGTGTATATCTTACTGAAGGCAAAGGAAATATTATCATCAACAAAAGAGAATTAAACGAGTACTTCCCGGTAGGTACCCTGCAGTACGTTGTTCAGCAGCCGCTGAACCTATGCGAGGTTGCCGGACAATATGACATCAAAGTCAATCTCGACGGTGGTGGACTGACAGGCCAGGCCGAAGCACTCCGTTTAGGTATTTCACGTGCTCTTTTGAAAATCAACGCTGATTTTCGCCCAAAATTGAAAGCTGCCGGATTTTTAACCCGTGACCCACGCGAAGTGGAACGTAAGAAACCAGGTCAGCCAAAAGCACGCAAGAGATTCCAATTCTCAAAACGTTAAGAGATTTAAGCACATTTTATTTTTAAAAACAAGTTTAGCATCTAAATTTTCCGGACTCCTGAGAGGGACTACTGGGGGATTGACTGAACAGAAAGTAAACAAATTATTATGCCAAGAACAGAATTTAAGCAGTTACTGGATGCAGGCGTTCACTTTGGACACCTGAAACGCAAATGGAATCCAAATATGGCCCCCTATATCTTCATGGAGAAGAACGGGATCCACATCATCGACCTGCAAAAAACAATTGTCAAAATTGACGAAGCTGCCGATGCACTCAAACAAATCGCACGCTCAGGCCGTAAGGTGATGTTCGTTGCCACCAAGAAACAGGCAAAAACCATCGTAGCCGAAAAGGTATCAGCAGTGAATATGCCCTATGTGGTTGAACGTTGGCCAGGCGGTATGCTTACCAACTTCCCAACCATCCGCAAGGCAGTCAAGAAGATGTCGACCATCGACAAAATGATCAAAGACTCAAGCTGGGACAACTTGTCAAAGCGTGAAAAACTTCAGATTTCCCGTCAAAGGGCCAAATTGGAAAAAGTCCTCGGTTCTATCGTTGACCTGACCCGTCTGCCTGCAGCTCTTTTCATCATCGACGTGATGAAAGAGAAGATTGCTGTTCGTGAAGCACAACGTTTGAGCATCCCCATCTTCGGCATGGTAGATACCAACTCCGATCCAAACGGCATCGATTTCGTTATCCCTGCCAACGACGACGCATCACAGTCCATCGATCTGATCATTGGAATTATGTGCGATGCAATCAAGGATGGTCTGTCCGATCGTAAAGTTGAGCGTGACAGTGACGAGAAAGACGAAAAACCACTTTCAACACTCAGAAAAGGTCGTAAGGCTGTAGCTAAAATCATCGTTGAAGACGATGAAGAAGTAGAAGCAGACGACAAAGAAGAGATCCTGGAAGAAGAACTTGATGCGATTCTGGAAGATGATGATCTGGTCGAAGAAGAAGACGAAGATATCGTTGAAGAGGTAAAATAATTTTAAAAGAAAAATTCCAAATATTAATTCTGAGATGGAAATTAGTACTGCTGATGTAGTCAAATTGCGCAAAGCAACCGGCGCCGGAATGATGGATTGCAAAAATGCATTGACAGAAGCCGAAGGTAATTTTGATCGTGCGGTTGAAATTATCCGCGAAAAAGGCAAACTTGTTGCCAGCAAACGTGCCGACAGAGAATCTTCTGAAGGTGTTGTTTTGGCTAAAGTATCTGCTGATCAAGGTTTCGGGGCTGTCATTTCACTGAATTCCGAAACAGATTTCGTGGCAAAGAATGAAAACTTTATCGCCCTTACCAATAAAATTATCGATGCAGCCCTTGCAAGCAAATGCAAGAATCTGGAAGAAGTAAAAGCACTGATTCTGGATGGCCGTACAATTGGAGAGCAAGTGATGGAGCAGACCGGAATCATCGGAGAAAAGATTGAATTACCTTACTACGAGAGCATATCCGCTGTTTGTGTTGTTCCTTATATCCACCCCGGAAATAAACTGGCTACGCTGGTTGGTTTCAACAAAGTGGTTGATGTACAGGTTGGAAGAGACATTGCCATGCAGATAGCTGCCATGAGCCCTGTTGCCATCGACAACAATGATGTTGCACCGGAAATTGTAGAACAAGAGTTGAAGATTGCCAAAGAAAAATTCCGTTTGGAAGGCAAACCTGAAAACATGCTTGATAAAATTGCTCAGGGCGCTTTGAATAAATTCTTCAAAGAAAGCACCTTATTAAATCAAGACTTTGTGAAAGACAACAAGATGACGATCCGTCAATATCTTGGTGGCATAGACAAAGACCTTAAAGTAACTGAGATCAAACGTTTCACTCTGAACGTTTAATCATAGTATTCCCCCTGATATGAAAGCCTCCTTGTGAGGCTTTTTTTTTGTGCTTTCCGCCTCCCGATTGAAGGCCGGAGGTTTGTTTTCATCTATTTTTAATATAAATTTGTATTCTGCCGGAGACAATCGCCGGTGACTGAAAAAAATCAGGATTCTATCTCTGAGTATATGGATATAATACTGATTATCTTACGTTTATAAACTTTTTTTGCGCTAAACATTGCAGACATGATAAAGTACAACAGGGTGGTATTAAAGCTTTCAGGGGAATCCCTTCTTGGTAAATTACAACATGGTATTGATCCGGAAGTTCTTGCCGATTATGCGCTTCAAATCAAAGAAATTGTATCCATTGGTATTGAAGTTGGAATCGTAATTGGTGGGGGTAATATTTTCAGGGGACTGAGCGGTACTGCCAAGGGTTTCGACAGGTGTAAAGGAGACCAGATGGGTATGCTCGCTACTGTTGTTAACAGCCTCGCACTTGCCTCGGCGTTGGAGACGCTTCAGCTTAAAGCGAGGGTACTGACTGCGATTGCCATGCAGCCAATCGGCGAGTTTTACACCAAAGATCTTGCCATCAAAGCACTTGAAAAAGGTGAGGTAGCCATTTTCGCAGCCGGTACCGGCAATCCGTTTTTCACTACCGATTCAGCTGCTTCCTTGCGCGCCATAGAAATTGGTGCAGATGTGATGCTAAAGGGAACCAGGGTGGATGGCGTTTACACTGCCGATCCTGAGAAATACCCGTCTGCGGAAAAATTTGACAAGATCACTTACGACGAGATCTATTCAAGAGGACTCCGCATCATGGATCTGACTGCAACAACCCTCTGCAAGGAAAATAACCTGCCTGTTATCGTATTTAACATGGACATTAAGGGCAATCTTTTGAAGGTGGTTCACGGAGAACCTATTGGAACTTACGTTTACAATGATTAATTCCAGTCACCGCGATTTCCCGATTGTGTAGATGTTCCAAGGAGAAAATTGATAACTTTATTCCTGCAATGAGTCGCGTGCTATTGGGACGTATAATTGTGAAGCAGATATAAATTCTTCTATAGCCTGATTTTCAGATCAATCTGATATAAAATAGATCACGAATTGAGTACCGGGACTTCAGGATAAATTTTTGAGGGCAACTAAAAACCAAATTATAAACATATGAAAGAGGAAATTCAAATGTTAATGGATGACACCACTGAAAGGATGGAGCACGCGCTGACTCATCTTGATCATGAACTCGCTCATATCAGGGCAGGAAAAGCCTCTCCCAGAATGATCGATGGAGTGATGGTTGATTATTACGGGACCATGACTCCAATCGCTCAGGTAGCCAACATTAGCACTCCGGATGCAAGGACAATTGCCATTCAACCCTGGGAAAAGAAGCTGATTCATACCATCGAACGAGCCATCATCAATTCAAACCTCGGTTTCAATCCTGAAAACAACGGGGAACTCATCCGAATCAACGTTCCTGTTCCAACAGAAGAACGCAGGCGTAATCTGGTTAAAGATGCGCACAAAGAAAGCGAAATTGCCAAGGTTAGTGTCCGGTCTGCAAGGAAAGATGGCAACGATTTTCTGAAAAAGATACTGAAATTAAAAGAAATTTCAGAAGATGAAGAAAAAATTGCAGTTGAAGAGATTCAAGAACTTACGGATGCATATACCAAAAAGATAGATCTCATGTTGCAAAACAAGGAGAAAGAAATTCTTACCATCTGAGTTGCGCGTACAGCCTATCATAAAAAAGCAGAGACACCACTGAGGGTGTCTCTGCTTTTTTATGATAGGCTGAATGGCTATTGCTTTTTGATCAACAACCAGATATCACTGTATTTAGGAAAATTTGCCCTTACTTCTGCGATTCGCGCCCGGGCCTCATTTTCATCAGAATAACTATTCCCACATACTCTGTACATTCCACTCTCATTCTTCAAAATAACTGGATGAAAATTCTCACCTGTCAAGGTTGTTTTCAACCGTTGTGCATTTTCCAAAACAGAAAAACTACCCAGAATAACGAAAAATCTGTTTGAACCATAATCAGCAGTTTCTCCCTGGGCAGTAGTAAAGCGCTCTTCCTTCGAGGATACAGAAGCCGTTTTGCCAGCTGGCTTTGCGAGAGCGGCAGGTTTTGCCGGAGTTGCAGGTGTAACTGTTTCCTGAGCGACAGGTTGTGGTTTTGGTGGTATCTTTTGCGTTTTACAAGCGACAAAAGAGACAGCAAAAAGTAAAAGCAAGAGATTTAGATTTTTCATAATGTATGTAATTAATGTTGAAATTGAATTTACTGGATTTCTTCCAACCCCTATTTCATTCCTCATCTTACGATCGGTTCGGCTAAAATAATAATATTTTATGAACAGTCAGCATGAAAAATAGCTCAACAACCATGTAATTATACCTGAAAAATAATCCTATTGGAAGAAATAACAAATTATCCGTAAAATTGGTATATTTACTTTGTCCAGTAGAAGTGATATCACTACTGTTTGAAAATGAGTATGATTAGGCTTTGCCCAATGTAATTTTTAATACCTGGCAGTAATGCGAAAAAAAAATGACCCCTTGATTTTTATTGTAGAGGACAATCCTGTTTACAATAAATTAGTTGTTAGCTATTTGCATTCCAAAAAATTCAACCGCGTAGAAAGTTTTTTGAGCGGCGAAGAATGTTTGAAGAGAATCCACGAGAAACCTGATATCATCATTCAGGATTATCTATTGGAAGGGATTGATGGACTTGAAGTTATGATGACTACAAAGAAAATTAATCCTCACATTGAATTTATTATCCTTTCAGGTCAGGACAGTATTGAGGTCGCCATCAATACTTTGAAATACGGAGCTTACGATTATATTGTCAAAGATCAGATGGCTCTGTCAAAAATGGTGGATAAAATCCTGAAAATTATAGCCTTACAGGAATTAATAAGGAACAACAAAAGATTCAAATATGGTATTCTCCTTTTCTTTGGAGCATTGGTTGCAATTCTTCTGGTCATCAAATTGATGTCAGTCATGTTCCCTCAGTCGGTTTAAGCATAAGGAAACTACCCACACAAGCATCAAGTAAAGCAGTTATTGAAAATAACTGCTTTACTTTTTTACGCCTTGTGGAGCCGGAGCAGGTTGCAGAATTGAAATGTATTCCTTCTGATTAGAAAGAACAGACTTCGCTCTTGAAATATCTAAATCGTCCCTGAAGGATGTGATTATCGCACCTTTCTGGTAATAGTAACGGGTAACGATTTCATCAGCCAGTACACTGTTTACCTCTTTTCTGAATCTGATCAAATCTGAATCAACATTCTTTGTCAGCTTCTTACCCAGCGCATCAAACTCAGCCTTGGTCTCATCATAGGAACGCTCCTTTTTTGCCGTTTCTATCAGATTTTTAAGCACCTGTTCGCTGCGCGACTCATAAGAAAATGATTTGGAAAGCAAAAACTGATGAAAATCTTCGAAAGTCGGGTCATCAATGACAAATTGATCAGGTGGCGCGATGGAGTTATGTTTGACCGCATATCCGGTGGCATAATCAAAAATGATATTCTCCTGAATCAATTTATAGGCCAGATCACAGAGGGTATCCTGATCAAGTTTGACATCCGGGATAATACCGCCTCCATCCAGCACCTTGCGTCCTTTTTTCGTGGTAAATTCATGCATCAAAGAATCAGGGATCGCCCCTACACTGCCGTCTTTGTTCCTGTGCGAATAATCGAGCGCCTGAATACATCTTCCACTCGGAATATAATATTTGGCGGTCGTCACTTTTAATTTCGTATTGTAACTCAGATCCCTTGTTGTTTGAACAAGCCCTTTCCCAAAAGTTCTTTTGCCCATGATGACTGCCCGGTCCAGATCCTGAAGCGCACCGGAAACGATTTCTGAAGCAGAGGCTGAACCACGGTTCACCAGCACAACCAATGGCATCACGGTATCGATAGGCTGCTCCGTTGCACGATAGGTTTTGTCCCATTGCGCTACTTTCCCTTTCGTACTTACCACTTCTTCACCATGCCTGACAAACAGGTTGACCATTTTTACCGCTTCCCCGAGTAATCCTCCGGGATTTGACCGCAAGTCAATGACCATTGACTTTGCCCCTTTCTTATCTCTTAAATCCAGGAATGACTCCTTGATCCTGTCTGCACAACCATCTGTAAAACTTGAAAGACGAATATAACCGGTTTTGTCGTCCAGCATTCCTGCATAGGTGACCGGATCTATTTTGATCTCCTCTCTGATGATTTCCACCTCGAATGGTTTCTTTGTCTCCGGCCTCATCATCTTCAATTTCAAAACTTTTTTTGCCGGTCCTTTAAGCAGGGCAGAAACTTCTTCTACCGTCGACTTATTCACGGGTTTTCCATCCAGTTCTATAAATATATCGCCTGCCTTCAGTCCTGCTTTCTGTGCAGGAAATCCTTCGTAGGGTTCTGCAACAACGACTGTGTTTCCTCTTCTGCTGATCAAAGCCCCAATTCCTCCGTATTCGCCGGTTGTCATGAACTTAAAGTCGTCCATTTCATCTTCAGGGATATAGGTTGTATAGGGATCCAGAGATTCCAGCATGTCATCAATACCGGCCTTGATAAGTTTCTCCGGTTTGATGTCATCGACATAAAAAAGATTCAGTTCGCGAAAAAGAGTGTAGAAAATATCGAGGTTCTTGGATATCTCAAAGTTTTTCTGGTCGGTTTTAAAGCCCCAGAACGACAATCCCATGATGACAACAATCGACAATGCCAATGCTGCCTTTAAAATGCGGTTCGTCTTCATCTGCTATTCAGTGTTATTAAGTAATAATTCTCTTGAAGTGGGCAAAGGTAATAAAAGCTCTTTGATTCATTCAAATCAATGAAAATGAAAAGTTAAAAATGACAAAATTGAAAGTATCAACACTTTGCCAGGAAGCTACAGCCATCCAACATGTTACCAAATTGACAGAATCCCGGTTTCAGCTGATACACTTTCCCGCAATTTGTCTACTTTTGAAAATAAAATATAAATATTGGAGAAAGGATTGGTTATACGTTCCACGGGAAGCTGGTACACCGTCAAAAACGATGATGGTGAGATCATCGACTGCCGTATCAAGGGCAAATTGCGCATGAAGGGCTTGCGGACCACCAATCCCGTTTCGGTCGGTGACAGAATCAGGTATCAGATTCAGGAGGATGAGACGACTCCGAGTGGCAGATGCGGTGTAATCTTTGAGATAGAGCCAAGAAAGAACTACATTATCCGAAAATCTTCCAATTTGTCGAAAGAAAGCCAGATCATCGCGGCCAATGTGGATCAGCTTTTCCTGATAGTGACAGTCAATTATCCTGTTACACTTACCGGCTTCATCGACCGTTATCTGATTTCTGCCGAGGCATACCGAATTCCTGCCGGGATTGTATTCAACAAGATTGATCTGTACAATGAAGCTGATATGGCCAGACTGGAGGAACTGGTATACATCTACGAGGGCATCGGATATCCTTGCTACAGGGTCTCTGCCAAAACCAATGACAACATCGATACGCTGCTTGAACATCTGAAAGGGAAGATGACCCTGTTTTCGGGTCACTCGGGAGTCGGAAAATCCTCCCTGCTCAACTGCCTGAATCCCGGACTTCAACTTAAAACCAACGAGATATCAGATCACCATCAACAGGGAAAGCACACCACCACTTTTGCAGAGATGCACCTGCTTTCAGACGACAGTTACCTGATTGATACTCCCGGGATACGGGGTTTTGGTGTGATCGACATGGAGAAAACTGAGATCTCACACTATTTCCCTGAAATTTTCAGGTTACTGGATCAATGCCGTTTTTTCAATTGCACCCATATGCATGAACCCGGATGTGCGGTGAAGGAAGCGGTTGAAAAGGGAAGTGTATCAACCTCCAGGTATGAATCCTACAAGTCACTGATGGAGGAGGACAATGCCCGGTACAGGGCAGCCTTTTAGAAAAGAGAGGGATCCTGAACGAGGTGTAGAAAAGGAGAAACGTCCACCTTGATTTTTCGTATTATATCAAATGACAACAACAATATAATACCATGATAAAGCCCCCGGAACCACATATCCTGGTCATCTTCGGAGCATCTGGCGATCTGACCAAAAGAAAGCTGATCCCTGCCCTGTTTGAATTGTACCAACAGAAATTCCTTCCTGAAAAATTTGCAGTTTTGGGTGTTTCCAGAACAGAGCTTTCAGATCAAGGATTCAGAGAAATGATGACGGAGTTTCTGCCTGATCCGGTTGCAAACAGCGCACAGGTAGCCCAATTTATGGAATCACTTTTCTACCAGTCGCTGGAAACATCCAATGCAGCAGATTATCCAAGGTTGAAAGCCAGACTCGAAACAATTGGAAAGGAATCGTCACTGCCCGCCAATTACATCTTTTACCTGTCAACTCCACCGCAGCTATACCAGGTAATACCCCAGATTCTTGCTGAAACAGGACTCAATGATGTCTCACAGGGATTCAGAAGGGTAATCATTGAAAAACCTTTCGGGACAGATCTAACCTCAGCAAGGGAACTCAACAAAAAACTGCTCTCCTATTACACCGAGGACCAACTTTACAGAATTGATCATTACCTGGGTAAGGAAACAGTTCAGAATATGTTGGTGACACGATTCTCCAATGGCATTTTTGAACCCATCTGGAATCACAATTTCATCCACCATGTTGAAATTTCTTCAGCAGAAACCCTGGGAGTGGAAGATCGGGGCGGCTATTATGATCATTCAGGTGCCCTGCGCGACATGATCCAGAACCACCTGATGCAACTGGTAGGCTATGTAGCGATGGAGCCGCCCGTGGTGATTGAAGCCAATGCCATCCGGAATGAGATGCTGAAGGTATTTCAATCCTTGCGACCCATCAGGGAGGCTGATGTGGCCAAATCCGTTTTCAGGGGACAATATACCCATTCGCATATCGGAGGTGAATTGGTTCAGGGATACCGCGAAGAGAAAGGCGTTGATCCACAATCCAAGACCGAGACCTTCGTTGCCCTTCAGTTTTTCATCGACAATTTTAGATGGGCCGGAGTACCATTTTACATACGTACAGGCAAAAAATTACCAACCAGGGTCACAGAAGTAGTCATCTATTTCAAAACTACGCCGCATCACCTGTTTCAATACCAATCGGATCTGGAACCGGTCAACAATCAGCTGGTTCTGCGCATCCAACCCGACGAAGGAATCCTGCTCAAAATCGGGATGAAGGTTCCCGGTGCAGGATTCAGGGTACAAAACATGAACATGGATTTTCACTATACCGATCTTTCCAATACTTATTTGCCCTCAGCTTATAGCCGGCTGCTGCTCGATTGCATGCACGGCGATGCCACACTCTATTCGAGGAGTGATGCCGTCGAAAAGGCATGGGAATATGTACAACCTATACTGGATGCCTGGAAAAACAATCCCGATATTCCCGTTTTCGGTTATCCTGCCGGAACCTGGGGGCCCGAGACTGTCGATGATCTGATAGAGGACGGTACCTGGCGCAGACCCTGTAAAAATCTATCTCATGATGGCGAATATTGTGAATTATGAACCAAAGGATGAATCTGCACTCTGATTATCAGCATATTCATTCCCCTCATCGGTATCCATAAGGAGAAACAGCCTGTGATATTCCCATTCTATATCCAAAAAAATGAAAAGAGATCTTCAAATTTTTAGTCAGCCGGAATTATTGGCCGGGCACGTTGGTGACTTGCTGATGAATCGCATTGCCTGCTCATTAAGTGACAGATTCCATCTGGCCCTGTCGGGAGGGTCAACACCGAACCTTCTCTTTTCTGCCCTGTCCTCAAAATATGCGGATTCAGCCCTTTGGCAAAAAACACATTTCTGGTGGGTGGACGAGCGGATGGTCCCAAGTCAGGATCCGGAAAGTAATTTTGGAATGGCGCAGAAATTGCTCTTTTCAAAAATTGCGATACCCGGAAATAATATCCACCCCATTCATGGAGAAGTGGATCCCTTGGAGGAGTCCGGTAATTATGCCAGTACGATCCGGCAAGCGCTTCCGGTTATTGATGAATTTCCGGTTTTCGACCTGATTCTTCTTGGTATGGGGGAAGATGGACATACAGCTTCAATTTTTCCGAATCATCCCGAATTGCTGTATTCCGATCGTATTTGTGAAGTAGCACATCATCCGGTAACGAATCAACCTAGGATAACATTGACAGGAAGAGTGATCAACAATGCCGACGCTGTTTGGTTCCTGGTAACCGGAACCGGAAAGGCCGAACGCCTGGCCGAAGTCTTCTCCCGGTCGGAAATATCCGGCAAGCTGCCTTCAGCCCACATACATCCGGTACATGGTGAAATGTCCTGGTTCGTGGACGAACCTGCTTCCCGGTTAATTTCTTAAAAAAACAATCAAAATTTTGCCCAATTCCTTATCTGTTTTTGGATGCGCATTTATTGTAATGCGGGATTTAAACTTACTTTTGCATCTTGTCCAGATATAAATAACCGGGGTAAGAAACAGACAGGCTTTGAACCGGAAAATTAATACGTTATATGCCAAAAGATAGAAGAGCCGGACATCTCATCATGTGGGCGGTGACCCTGATTTTCGGGATCAACATACCGCTCTCCAAATCACTTTTACCCGTCTGGATCTCCCCCGAAGGTCTAACCCTGTCACGAATTCTCTTTGGCGCTACCGCCTTCTGGATCGCCTCGCTTTTTTTTCAGCGTGAAAAAGTACCTTTCAAGGATCATCGCTTTTTTCTCATTGCCTCATTGTGTGGGGTAACTTTCAACCAGGGACTTTTTATCCTTGGACTCAACATGACTTCACCGATTGATGCCTCCATCATCATCACCAGCGGTCCTCTCTTTGCAATGATTTTTGCCGCAATTTTATTGAAGGAACCCATCTCCGTTTTAAAGATATCGGGTATTTTAGTCGGTGCATTAGGCGCAATTTTACTGGTTTACAATGCCCATCACACATCAACAGTTCATTCCAGCAGCTTGGTAGGCAACCTGATGATATTCGGTAGTTCCATCATCTATGCTTTTTACCTGGTTTTTTCCAAACCGCTCACTCAGCGTTATTCGCCCGTTACCCTGATGAAGTGGATGTTTCTGTATGCGTCCCTGATGGTTACCCCATTGTATTTTCAGAAAGTCCTTTCTGCTCCGGTATATAATCATCCGGAAATGACACCGGTTCTACAGATGATGTATACACTTTTCATGGCTACATTTATCACCTACCTGCTGATACCCATGGCTCAGCAGCGCATCAGGCCAACCACCATCAGCATGTACAACAACCTGCAACCTTTGGTGGCTTCCTTTGTGGCCATTTCCATCGGGATGGATCATTTCTCTGTCGTCAAATTGCTTTCGGCCATTCTAATCTTTACAGGGGTCTATCTGGTTACCAGGAGCAAGGCCAAACCGGAGAATCTAAAAGGGCCACTCGAAGAATGGGAAGCCACTGAAAAACAGTAGATTGTTCGTTTCAGAAGCAAAACCGGGACAAGAATTTCCTTCTGGCAATAACGCTCAGGGGGTTGAGACTGTCAGGAGGGTAATTTCCCTGATTTTTTCAGTTCTTTTCTGGCTTCGTTGGCATATTCTGCAGGTGTAAGGCCTGTAAGGTTTTTGAAGATGCGGTAAAATGATGCGGCAGAATTAAATCCGGCTGCTTGATAAACAGTGGTCATATCCTGCGTAGAATCCATCCCGATGCTTTGCTCAATCAGCCTTTTTGATTCATCAACACGGTACCGGTTGATCAGGCTGCGGAAATTTTCTTCCCCATATCCTGCCAATGCCTGGTAAAGGTATTTTTTGTTGGTACCCAGCATCGTGATCAGTGTTTGCTGGTTCAGCTCAGGATCAAGGTAGAGTTTGCGGGTTTCCAGCAATTCTCTTAGTTGTTGGTACAAGGGTAAACGGAAGGAAGGATTCAAGACCGTCTCTTCCAGCAGAACATGAACATCCGACTGATCAGAAGTTCCATCATCCATGCCGGACTTCAGGAGGAAATGCTTGTACTGCGCCATTTCGGTAAGTTGCTGATCGAGGTATTTTTCCTTATGATACAGGCTCTCCCTATGCCTTCTAATCTTGATAAAATACCTGAACATCAAGGCAATGGAAAAAACTGTTATCAGCAGCAACAAGGATAGCAATCGCAATTGTATTTTCCTGTCGCGTATTTCCGCATTTTGTTTACTGATCGTCAAGTTTTTCTCCCGCGTTCCGTATTCGACCATCATCTTATTTAGCAGTGCTGTCTGTTTCTCACCAATCACCTTTTCCTTTATTTTCACAAAATCTACATACCATTCGAGCGCCTCTGTACTCCTCGACAGCTTACTGCAGGCTGTATACATCATACTGTCGACATTCATTTGCAAGACCTGGTAAGGATTTTTTTTCAGCAGAGAGTCTGCCTTTAGGCCATATTGAATCACGACTTTGAAATTCTCTTCATTTAAAGCTATCCTCGCAAGATTGCTGTAACCCATTGCCAGGAATTGCAAATTGCCAATTTTTATGGCAATACTATTCGCTTTCAGCAAAAATCTCTTCGATTCTTCTTTCTGTCCCAAATCGATATAGCATTCAGATAAGGCACCATAAGTATAAAAAAGAAGATCAGATTGTTTTCCCTTTTCAGCCAGCAAAACGGCTTTATTCAAATAATAGAAACAACTGTCGTACTGTTTTAATACTTGAAAGGTTAGGCCCAGATTATATTGACATAATGCAAAGGAAGCTGTATCTCTGATTGATGTAGTTACCTGGTTTGCTTCCTTGTAGTATTTCAGGGCATCGCCGGGCCGTTTATTTTGGTTCAGAATGGTCCCCATCGAGCTGAGTGCATTCCGGTATTGCTTGTCGTCTCCGGCTCGTTTTGAATAGTCTAGTAATTTATTGGTAAAATATAAAGCGCTGTCGAGTTGTCCGCATCTGTTATAGGCATAAGACATCACCTTCCAGGCATCGCTAACCAGGGTCGAATCTTTCGATTTTGAGGCAATCTTCATGGATCGGTAGGCACAATTTTTAGCTGAGTCGAGGTGGTTAAGCCTTATCTGAGCCATACTCAGGGTATTGAAGTAATAAAGTTGAAGGTCGGAGCCGGCTTTAACATCTCCTTTAGCGAGTTTGGCTGCAATCAGGTCTGATGCAGCCAGGTACTGATAGGCATGGAACAGCCGTGCTACTGCAGTATCCTGAATATTCTGAGATGAATTTGCCGGATAGGCTGTAACGGAAAGAGAGAAGAGCAAATCAAAAGAAAGGGCTGCTGCTACAGCAAATTTTCTCATTTCAAGAAAGAAAGATTAATGCGTAAAAATACAATAAGCGATTTATCATTCCCAATAATATGGGTAAAAGTTCTTTTTTGAGATAAAAAGTTCTTTTTTGAGATGATTGACAAAATCTGTTTTTGCAGAAAGTCCGTTTTTGAGATAACAAGGTCCATTTTTGAGAGCGGCAATAGTTAAGTGCCTGGATACTTTTGTCCAGCTTATGTCCACCATGATTATTCCCTTAATAACAAAATAAGTGGCCAATACAATTAAATGTTTTCAGATTACCCTTACAGGAAAACTACGCGGTCGCGGGTTGCGCTTCAGCACCATGTATATGGCTTTTCCACTCAACATCACGGGATTTGTAGAATATACCGGCTCCGGTGGGATTATGATTGAAGCCGAAGGAGTCGAGGAGGATCTCGAACAATTCATTTCCGGTTTACGCAGTTTGGTCCTGGCCTTTAAGATCTCCGATATCAGCATTTCCGAAACAGCCCCCAAAGGGTATTCATCCTTCGAAATCCGATATGGAACCAACTTGGACGATACCGCTGTAAACAGGCCCTTTGCATTCAGATACCTTCTCTTTTTATGGATGAGGATGCGACGGATGTTTGGTCTAAAAAAACACCCGATTTTAACACATAAAAATAAACATGCGAATTATTCCTAAGCAAATACCAATCAAATGGGAAGCATAAAATTTACTAAAATACTCTGTTACCGATCATCCAAATTTCTAAAACTTCTTGCCATGAAAAATCACTGTCTCATTAAAAACCAAATTGAATCTTTCAGGATTACTTCGGTAAAACGATTGCCAATTATCAGGTTTATGCTGTTGGGCGTTTTATTTGTGTTATTAATTCCTGCCCGGGTGTTTTCACAAACAGCCACTCAACCGGCAGGATATGGTGATTCTGGAAGTCCCTACCAAATCGCGACTCTTGAAAATCTTTACTGGATGAGTGCTAATGCCGGTTCGGTGTCTCAAGCATATTGTATTCAGACTGCCGATATCGACGCTTCATCAACTTCTGGCTGGACTAATGGATGGATTCCAATCGGCGGAGGTTCGAGTTTTTCCGGATCATATGACGGACAGGGACATATCATTAGTAATTTAACTATCCGTTCGGGTGCATCCAGCATTGGATGGGGGCTGTTTGACTATTTAACTGGTTCAGTTTCAAACCTGGGGCTTACCAATGTTGATATTTCAGGTGGAGGCAGTGGGTCGGGAGCTATTGCGGGATACGCCACGTACAATTTGGATCCAAACGACGGTATAACAATCATTCCATGTACAATTACAAATTGCTATTCCACCGGTACGGTTACTGCATCAAGTTTGGGCGGCGGGCTTGTTGGTAAAATTGATGGCGGTACGGATGTTGGCACAAAAGGATGTATTGTGTCAAACTGTTTTTCAAGCTGTACTGTGACAGGAACCGGCACCGATGGGTCAGAATTCGGAGGATTTGCTGGCAGAATCGCCTTCAACGCAGAAGTAACAAGATGCTATGCAACCGGGTCTGCTTCTTATATATACTCAGCCTATGACGCAGGCTGGGTAGGCGGATTCGTCGGAGGCATGGATAATGGATCCTATGTCAACAACTGTTATGCCCGAGGTAATGCTACTGCTGCTGCGGGCGATTATCCGGGAGGTTTCGTGGGTTACGTCGCCGATGGAACTGTTACCATTGATAAATGCTATTCTACCGGGGTGCCATCAGGCAGCAGCAATTCCGGAGGATTTTCTGGTTTTGGAGCCGCAAGCTATAGCTTCTGGGACTCTCAAACCAGCGGGCAGGCTAACAGCGGCGGCGGCATGAGCAAAACGACAGCTCAAATGAAAGACATTACAACCTTTAGAAATGTCGGCTGGTGGATTGACCCGAGCACGGGCTGGGCTATGAATGCAAGCATTAATAACGGGTATCCTTACCTGGCACCATTTTTTACAATACCCACTGCAGTACCAACCCTAACTTCTTTTACCCCAACTTCGGCAGGCAACGGTACAACAGTTACCATCACAGGGACCAATTTCACCGGAGCAACAGCCGTAAGTTTTGGCGGAACGGCAGCCACATCAAAAACGGTGCTTAGTTCAACCAGTATTACTGCTGTTGTGGCAAGCGGAACAAGCGGAAGCGTGAGTGTAACTACTCCGGGCGGTACCGCTACATCGGATGGATTTACCTATATTCTCCTCCCAACTGTCTCTTCTGTGAACGTACCTACCAATAGCACCTATAAAACGGGCGACAACCTTGATTTCACGGTCAATTATGATCAGGTAGTCACAGTGAGTGGCAGTCCCAGGTTTACTGTTACGCTAAATACAGGAGGTTCGCAAGTTGCCAGCTATCTCAGCGGAAGCGGATCTACGGCGATTGTTTTCAGATATACTGTTGTTTCAGGAAATCAAGACAATGATGGTATTTCGGTTGGCTCAAATATTGCCCTTAACGGTGGAACCATTCAAAACGGATCAGCTCTGAACGCCAGTCTGGCATTAAACGGTGTAGCAAGTACTACAGGTGTTTTGGTAGACGCCATAGCCCCAACTGTATCATCTGTTGGAGTACCGTCCAACGGCAACTACATCACATCACAAAATCTTGATTTAACGGTCAACTTCAGCGAAGCAGTTGTTGCCGTAACGACTGGTGGCGTGCCTTATA
>JBAXUL010000063.1:0-22431 GCA_037129695.1 Prolixibacteraceae bacterium | reverse complement strand
TTTTTGTTGCTGATTGTGAGCATTACTTAACGGCTATAGATGAGTCGAAAATGGAAAAGATCATTGACAATCTGATTTCCAATGCGATAAAATATTCCCACAACAATGGTCAAATCCATATAACGCTTACCTGCGAGGATAAAAAATGGATGCTTCAGGTGCAAGACAACGGGATCGGAATTAACAAAAAAGCCCAGCGACAATTATTTAAGGAATTTTACAGAGGCGACAACGCGATAAATTCAAAGATTGTCGGTTCAGGAATAGGGCTTTTGCTGGTAAAAAATTATGTAACCATGCATCGGGGCAGCATCAGTTGCAGCAGTCAGGAAAATATCGGATCAACATTTCAGGTGGTCATTCCGTTTAAAGCGATACAGGGGAAAGCGGTTGAAACATTAGCATTTCATGATTCAGATACAATTTCAAACAGGTTGACGGACGTTTCTAAAACTACAGAATCTGAAGCTGAATTTCAATCTTCCAAGGAAATGAAAGTGCTGATTGTGGAGGACAATGATGATCTCTTGAATTTTATGAAGACAGCCCTCAGCAATGATTTTAAGGTATTTACAGCGGTAGATGGAGTAAAGGCCTGGGAGTTTATTACAAAGCACATTCCGGATTTAGTCGTTTCTGATATCATGATGCCAAACATGAACGGTTTTGAATTGTGCAAAATCATGAAATCAAATTACGAAACTTCTCATATTCCCCTTGTTTTGCTGACTGCCCTGTCTGAAAATACAGATCAGTTGCATGGCTTGGGACTGGGTGCGGACGATTATTTAACCAAACCTTTCGACATGAATCTTTTGATCCAGCGGATCAAATCGATTATTCGCAATCGGGAGGCGGTCAGGGAAAAAGCTTTGAGGCTGATCAAAGTCGATTCGAACGAAACAATTCTGCCCAACGTACTCAACGATAAATTCGTGAAGAAGATGCTGATGGTCGCCAGGGCCAACCTAAGCAAAACAGAATTCGACAAGGATGAATTCGCTTCAGCCATGAATGTGAGTTCGTCATTGTTGTATAAAAAGATCAAGTCACTGACTGATCAGTCACCTACCGATTTCATTAAAACCATCAGGCTTAATCACGCTGTTGAATTGTTGCAGTCGGGGAATTACACGGTTACTGAAGTAAGCGAACTCTGCGGCTTTGCAAGTGTTGGCTATTTCAGCACGGTTTTCAGAAAACATTTCGGTAAATCACCATCCGAGGTTTTGGAATGACCTATTTCAACGATGAATGGCATGGGTGGTAAATACCCTGCTTGAAAGAAAGTAGGTATATTGTGCAGTGGAAAGCCTGTTTAGTGCGAGGAAAAGTTATCTTACCTTATTAGAAGACTGATTTTCAACAGTCTAACATGATTGAGAGTTAAGAAAAGGAACCCGTTTTTCGACGCATGGATTTCACCTGTTACGTCGTTATTTATCCAAAATCAACAATCAAATATCTATTATCGAAAGTCTGCATCAGTGGCTCTTCCTACTTTTGCTACACTCATTTACTGAGGAACCTGAAATTTTATGAAAAATGTGTTTCCTTGTCTTTTTACCTTACAAAGACTTGTCAATAAAAAGTAAACTGAAAAGTGACGCCCCAACTTTTGATTGGTTGTTTTTTTCGAGGTAGGTCCATTGATAAGAAATAGATTCCTGCGAGTTTCAAATTGGTTTGCCCAGATACCAATGAGTGATTAAAGCGATCACTAAAACTAAACATGAATTAGCCGGCGGAATTGTTTTCACCCCAATTGAAAAGGATGATGCAGCTATCCCATGTGACCTTTAGAAAACAAATTATTTACGCATGAACGAGAATGGGCCAAGCCCACAAAAAGTGATGTAAATGATTTTATGAGTTGCTAACTAACGAACTGAAATTCATTAATTTAACAATGATGTTTATATATGAAACCCTCATGCACAATCGTTCACAAAATAGCATGTAAATTATTCAGAGGGTTCCATACGTACGTTCTAATAATCAACAAATTAATACTGCTATATACGTATGAATAAAAAAAGGAAAAATCATTTGGTAGGTATGGTTAACCAGAGTCAGATCATTATCGGAAAAAATCCCGGTAATAACTCAACTTATTTTCTTAATTAATTAAAACTAAATCAATGAAAAAAAACAGATTAGTGCGGGTTGCAATTATGATGCTACCTATCTTGCTATTGTCGTTTTTGACCTATGCCCAATCCGTTCGGGTAAAAGGTACAGTAACCGACGAGGGCAAATCCCCTATGCCTGGAGCAAATGTGGTCATCAAAGGGACAACGACCGGCGTTGTGACTGATGCCAATGGGAAGTTTCAGATTGATGCTGATTCAAAATCAACACTGTCTTTCTCCTCAATTGGGTATAAAACCCGGGAAATTCTAGTAGCCAATCAAAAGGAGATCACCATTCAACTTCTGCCTGACAATTTGCAGGTAGATGAGGTAGTGGTAGTTGGATATGGAACACAACGGAAAGAATCCGTCACAGGTTCGGTCGCGACAGTGAAAGGCGAACTTGTGCGTGAAGTGCCGTCTGCCAATATCACGCAAGCGATGCAAGGACGTGTAGCAGGGGTTGACATGGAACAAACCTCATCCAAACCGGGAGCTTCCATGCAGATTCGTATTCGTGGTACACGTTCGCTGAATGCAAGCAACGACCCCCTGGTGGTGCTCGATGGTATCCCATTTTCAGGATCTATCGGCGACATCAGCCCTTCTGACATCAAGAGTTTAGATATCCTGAAGGATGCCTCTTCAACGGCCATTTACGGTTCGCGCGGTGCCAACGGCGTTATTTTGGTAACTACCAACAAAGGTGCAAAGGGAGCAAAGGCTCAGTTTACCTATGATGGTTATTATGGTGCGAAACAAGTTTTCTCCAAATACCAGATGATGGACGGTCCGCAATTTCTTCAACTCCGAAAAATTGCTGGTGTATACCCAACCAACGGCGCGGATGAAACTGCTGATACGAATACTGACTGGCAGGATTCCTATTTAAAAACTGGTATCGTAACCAGCCATGATTTAGGTATTTCAGGCGGTACAAAAACGAGCAACTACAAGTTCGGACTTGGCTACTACAATGACCAGGCCGTAACACCGGGACAAGGATACCAGCGTATGAATATGCGTGCTTCCCTTGATCAGGAAATAGGCAATTATATCCGTGTTGGATTTTCTACAACCAACAGTTTTGCAATTACCAATAATGGAGGAAGTTTGGGAATTGGCAATGCCATCACACTTTCGCCTCTCGCCAATCCGCTCAACGCAGATGGAACATGGAAAAGAACGATCAGAATGCCGGTGGATGAATTTTGGGATTATTCAAAAGAAACCATCAATAATCTGGGAGATAAATACAAAGACGAATCCAAAGCATATGGTTCTTACAACACTGTATACGGCGAGGTAAAGATTCCTCATGTTGATGGCTTGAAGTATCGCATCAACCTTGGCTTGAACTACCGTCAGAGCAGCAGTGGAAGTTACACGGGTGAAGGAGTATTCAGTGCGACACCAACCAACCCTTCAACAGCCTCCATCGGGAACTCACTTTCCACCAATTGGGCCGTCGAAAACCTAATAACCTACGACCGCATTTTTGCCGGAAAACACCAATTCAGCGCATTGGCCATGTACTCTGCAGAGAATAACATGTACAACAGTTCATACATTTCGGCCAAGGATATTCCCAACGATGCTTTCCAATTCTACAATCTGGGAAGAGCTGCCGGCGAAATAACGATTGACCCTAATAACCAGGGCTATTCCAAAAGCGGGTTGGTATCCTATATGGGCCGCGTGAATTACTCTTACGACAACCGTTACATGGTCATGGCCAGTTATCGTTCGGATGGTTCTTCCAGATTGGCCGAAGGGCACAAGTGGGTTTCCTATCCTGCCATATCCGTTGGATGGAATATCAACAAGGAATCGTTTATGAAAGATATTTCCGTCATCGATGTTTTGAAGTTACGCGTGGGCTATGGAGTAACCTCCAACCAGGCAATCAACCCTTATTCTACTCTTGGACTTTTAAGCACCAGACCATATAACTTTGGTACAACTTATGCCACAGCCTATTATGTTTCTGCATTGCCTAATCCTAATTTAGGATGGGAGATCTCCAAACAAATGAACTATGCGGTAGACTTCGGCATTCTTAAAAATCGCCTGACGGGTACTATCGAGTACTATCAAACGAAAACCGAAAATCTTTTGTTGAATGTAAGTCTGCCGAGTACTTCGGGTGTGAACAGTTACATGGCCAACATCGGTGAATCACAGAACAAAGGTTTGGAATTTTCGCTGAACGGCTTGATTCTGAACAACCTCAATGGATTTACATGGGATGCAGGTGTCAACATATATACCAACCACAACGAACTGACCAAACTTGCTTCAGGAGCAACAAAGGACGAAAACAACTGGTGGTTTGTAGGTCATCCGATAGACGTAATATATGACTACGAAGCCGTTGGACTCTGGCAGGCAGGAGATGCCAATCTGCAAAAATATGAACCGGGAGGTAATGTCGGTATGGTAAAAGTAAAATATACCGGCGATTACAATGCAGATGGCACACCTACAAGAATTATCGGAGCAGCCGACAGGCAAATTATGAGCATGGAAGCAAAATTCATGGGAGGTTTCAATACCCATGTCAATTACAAAGGATTTGACCTGACCGTTGTTGGTGCCTTCAAGAGTGGTGGACTACTCATCTCTACCCCTTATGGATCAAATGGCTACCTCAATATTTTGACCGGACGCAGGGGCAATGTCAATGTAGACTATTGGACAGTCGATAATACAGGTGCCAAGTATCCGAAACCAGGTGGAATTGGAGGCGATCAGCCAAAGTATGAGAATTCACTCTCCTATTTCGACGCATCCTATGTGAAGATCCGCACGATATCAATGGGTTATAACTTCACCCAAAAATGGGTCAAAAGTGCCCACGTTGACAAACTTCGGCTTTATGCAACCATACAGAACCCATTTGTATTGTTCTCACCTTATACCAAGGAAACTGGCATGGATCCCGAAACCAACTCCTACGGTAACGAAAATTCGGCAGTGACTATGTCCAGCAACCTGAGACGTCTGCTGACGATCGGCACGAACACGCCTACAACCCGTAACTACATAATTGGTATCAGTTTAACATTTTAAAAAAGATAACGATGAAACGTATACATATAAAAGCTTCAATGGGAACAGTCCTGATGACCTTGTTCCTGATGGCGTGCTCTAATATTCTGGAAGAAACTCCCCGTGGTATTTATACTCCAGACTATTTCAAGTCAGAAAAAGGTGTAATGGGGGGATTAACCTCAATGTATGCCCATCTGCGCTTTCTTCAGCCAAATGGTTACTACTATGCAAGTTGCCAGGCCGGTACCGATGAAGGAACCTGGGGTCAGAATGTAAATGCGGATGCCAAGAATCTGGATCTTTCAGGTGTTGGGGCGATTACTTCGCAGCAAAATCCTGCCGGTGGACTATGGAGTGTATTTCCAAACATCAACACCGCCAGCGGTATCATTGAAAATGCCATTGCAGTAGGTACCATTTCACCTGCCCTGATTGCAGAAGCCAGATTTTTCCGTGCATGGGATTACTTCATGCTCGTACAAACATTTGGCGGTGTGCCTCTTGATTTGGGTGGCGGTGATTTGAAGTTCAATACCTCAACGGTTAGAACTTCCAAACGCAACACGGTACCTCAGGTATATACCAAGGCCATTTTCCCTGATCTGATTACAGCCATTAAGGATTTGCCCTCAACTGCCCGCTTAACAGGAACTGTAACCAAAACTGTTGCCAGCCTTTATTTGGCAAAAGCTTATCTCACCTACGCATGGTGGCTGGAAAATCCAAACGCCATTCCAACGTATCCTACAAGCGACCGGACAGATCCTGACGGACACAATGCCGCATGGTATTATGCACAGGCATATACGGTAGCAACTGCCGCCATTGTGAATCCCGGACCTTTCGGTTTACAGTCTTACTATTACGACGTCAATGTGGGATCAAAAGACCGCAACAAGGAAGTTCTGTTGTACCCTGACCACACAGAGGCCAGCGAATTATACAACCAACAAAGTCTTTCCTATAGCACTGGCGCCTCAGGTGATTACTTTGCAAACTGGCTGACTACCTGGAACTATACCAACATCAAGAGTTCGACAAGTGCTTCTTCCTTTGTTGGCTTTAATACCGTTCAGCGCTATGTTGTTCAGGCAGAAGGTCGTCCATGGTGTGGTATCGCAACCCCTATCGGTGCAATCACCAACACATTTGCCGACAAGACCAATGATTCACGTTACGATGGCACTTTTGGTACCGTATTTCGTGGCAACTGGAAACAAGCCGGAAGTACAATTACAACCATGTACAATGCCAACTTTTTGCCAATCGTCAACGGTGATCCTGTCCTTACCTTCCTGGACTCTGATCCGGGCACAGTTGTTTATGGTACCGGTTTAGGAAATAGCAATGTCAATGCAGGTGTAATGCCGGGAAGAGCCGACTGGGTCATCCCTCCAAGAGGCATCAGCAGACTTGCTTATCCTTCTCTCTGGAAGATTGGTCCATACCGTACCGACAATGGAACCGGATTGGGACAACAGAATGCAGGCAATACCCGCCCATTCCCCATCGCCAAATTCTCTGAGTTATTTTTAGTAGCTGCAGAGGCAGCTGTAAAAGGCGCACCAACACAATCGTTTTCAGGAACTTATGCCAACGATGGAACTGCCAGAGGATTGCTTAATGTTCTTCGGGCACGTGCCGGAAAATGGTACTGGTCGAACAATGGGAATGCTGCTTTGGTCGCAGACAATAGTGCCGCCATGATAGCTGCCACCCCTGCAAGCATCGATGTCAACTATGTTTTGGCAGAACGTTCACGCGAATTATTTGGTGAAGCTCAGCGCTGGTTCGACTTGGTTCGCACGCAAAAATGGGCAGAGATCGCCGGCACTTACGAGATTTGCGGTAACGCCGGATCATCAACAGGAGATCATATTCCTGTCGTAGTCACACGCACCATCGATAAGAAATACTATCTGCGCCCAATTCCACAAGGACAGCTCGATGGTATGGAAATGACTGATGCAGAAAAAGCCGCTTATCAAAATCCAGGTTATTAATAGAATCTCCTTTACTATTAAATAGAAAAACAGATACCAACTTCTCAGCTCCAAATATCATGCAGAGAAGTTGGTATTTTTTCCAAAACTGCCTTTAATTTGAAATTTTTTCCCTACCTGAAATTATCCGGCAGTCAGAGGCTCCTATTATAGAATGCCTGATTGGCATCTCATAGTAAGCCAACTTGACATTGGCGATATTTCGTTGACCAATTGCAGAATTGCAAAAAAAATTAGCCTGAATCAACCTTGAACCTTATCAATAAATTGCAACGACAACGATTCATTTTCCTGAACACAGGCAAATTGATGTTTGGTTGTTCCATCCGGCCATTGAAAAACAAATAATATACAGATGAAGGAGCAAAGGCATAGCCCACAAAAGGTGAGGCAAACACCACTGTGATTAAAAGCTTACAATCTGAAATTCAATAATTTGAAATATGAAAATGAATTTTATGAAACGGCTCATTCTCATGGCCATTATTCTTATGGGAGTTGCTATTTCCAACGTGAATGCTCAAATAAAAGTGAAATCAAGGTATCTGGTGAATGACCTGTACATTGCTGATCCTTCCGCCCATGTCTTCAACGGAAAAATCTACATTTATCCATCTCATGATATTGAAGCCGGAATTCCCGAGAATGACAATGGCGACCACTTTGACATGCGTGATTACCATGTATTTTCGATGGAGAGTGCTGAAGGCAAAGTTACTGATCACGGAGTGGCATTGGACATCAAGCAGGTTCCATGGGCCGGAAGACAAATGTGGGCCCCCGACGCGGCCTTCAAAAATGGCAAATATTACCTTTATTTTCCGGCGAAAGACAAAACTGATATTTTCAGAATTGGTGTTGCGGTGAGCAATAAACCTGAAGGACCTTTTAAACCGGAAGTCAACCCGATCATAGGCAGTTTCAGCATCGACCCGGCTGTCTTTACAGATACCGACGGGAAAAGCTACATGTATTTTGGAGGAATCTGGGGAGGACAGTTGCAACGGTACCGCAATGGAAAAGCCATTGAATGCGGCGATCAACCTGCCGCCGAAAAGCCGGCCCTTTGTCCGCAGGTTGCCATGATGAGCAGCGACATGCTTCAGTTTGCTGAAAGTGCCAAAAACATACAAATTATTGGGGCGGATGGCCAACCTTTCAAATCGGGCGATCACGACAAACGCTTCTTTGAGGCTTCCTGGATGCACAAATACAATGGCAAATATTATTTCTCCTATTCAACAGGCGATACGCACAATTTGTGTTATGCAACAGGTGACAATCCATACGGACCTTTCACCTATCAGGGAATCATCCTCACTCCGGTAATTGGCTGGACATCACATCACTCCATTGTCGAGTTGAAAGGGAAATGGTATTTATTCTACCACGACAGCAAACCTTCCGGAGGGAAAACCTGGATGCGAAGCGTGAAAATGACTGAATTGAAATACAATACTGACGGCTCCATTCAAACCATGGATGGTAAAGATTAATCTTCATCCTAAGAATAGAGTGGCTAAGGAAAATGAAAAGGGAAACATGACTTGAAAGGGATTTGGAATCGTGTTGATATTCAGAAAGGGATATACAATTGCGATACATATCCATTAACTTATTCAAGGTAATTTTATAAAAAAATAAAAATGACAAGGACATTCATCACGGAAAAGTCAAAACTTATAAAAAAATCATATCACATCGTTCATTTACTTTGTGGGCTTCTTTTTTTCTTTTCCATGTCCGCTTTTGGCCAGCTGAGACTTCCACAACTTATACAGGATGGGATGATCCTCCAGAGGAATACTCCTGTAAAAATTTGGGGCTGGGCTTCTATTGGGGAACAGGTGACATTGGAGTTAAACCACCATTCCTTTCATACCATAACAGGCAAAGATGGAAAATGGCAATTTACCCTTCCGACGCAAAAAGCAGGCGGGCCCTTCGAAATGAAATTGACCGGTAGCAACCAAATTATCCTGAAGGATATTCTTTTTGGAGATGTCTGGCTCTGCTCGGGGCAGTCGAACATGGAACTGCCCATGCGTCGGGTCGCCGTGCTTTATGGGAACGAGATCGCAAAATCTGCAAATCCCTTGATCCGCCAATTCCTGGTTCCCGTTAAATGGAATTTCACCAACCCACAGCAAGACATCAAAGGAGGAAAATGGGAGGAGGCCAATCCACAGAATGTGCTGTCCTTTTCGGCAGTGGGCTACTTCTTTGCCCGTGATATAAATGCGAGATACAAGGTTCCCGTCGGGATCATTTTGTGCGCTGCAGGCGGCTCCAGCGTGGAAGGATGGATCAGCGAGGCTTCGCTGAAAGCCTTTCCGCAACAATACGATATTGCCAAACAGCTGTCAGACACCACATACATGAAAAATTTGCTCCATTCCGAACAGACTGCACAATGGAAATGGTTCAATGACCTTGGAAAAAATGACCTTGGAAGAAAAAATACATCATGGACTGACCAAAGTACCGACGTTACATCATGGCAGGACTACCGGCTGCCTTCCTCCTTCGCTGAAGCAGGAATGGATTTTAAAAACGGAGTCGTGTGGTTCAGGAAAGAAATTGAACTACCGGAAGATTGTGAAGGAAAACAAGCCCTTCTGGAGCTGGGACGCATCGTTGACAGCGATTCGGTTTTTATCAACGGAAAATTCACAGGAACAACCAGTTACCAGTATCCTCCACGCCGGTACACCATCGCTCCGGGGATTCTGAAAGCAGGTAAAAACTACGTCACAATCAGGGTAGTTAGCCAGTCGTCCAATGGTTCTTTTATCCGGGAAAAACCCTACCAGCTTGACGTGGATGGCAAGATCTTCGACCTGAAAGGAACCTGGAAATACAACATCGGGGCAAAATCCGGTCCAAGTCCATCAACCACCTTTTTCCCCGGAAAGCCACTTGGACTTTACAATGCCATGCTTTCACCCATCGTCAGCTACACCCTCAAAGGAATGATCTGGTACCAGGGAGAATCGAATGCCGAAAGGGCAATTGAATACCAAACCGCACTTTCTACCTTGATTGGCGAATGGAGAAACCTTTGGGGACAAGGAAAACTTCCGTTTCTTTTTGTCCAGCTACCCGATTTCATGGAAACCAAAACAGAGCCATCTGAAGGAGGATGGGCAACCCTGCGCAATCAACAATTGAAAACACTATCAGTTCCTAATACGGCCATGGCAGTCACCATCGGTCTGGGAGAATGGAACGATATTCATCCGCTCAGGAAAAAAGAGGTAGGTCAACGACTTGCACTGGCAGCAGAAAAGCTGGCTTATGGCGAAAGAAAAATAGTTTCTTCTGGCCCCATCTACAAGTCCATGAAAATTTCCCGAAATAAAATTGAACTTACCTTTACCAACTGCGGGAGTGGATTGACAACCAATGACGGCAAGGAATTGACCTATTTCGCCATTGCCGGCGCCGACAAGAAATTCTCATGGGCCAAAGCGGAAGTCAAAGGAAATAAAATCATCGTCTGGAATGAAACCATTTCAGCTCCGGCAATCGTGCGTTATGCATGGGCAGACAACCCGAATGGGGCAAATTTTTTCAACAGGGAAGGCTTGCCTGCATCACCCTTCACGACAGAATAACAGACAAAAAATATTGGCTAAACTGACAATTATTCGAATTAACAACAACGCTAAATATGAAAAATAAAAACTTTTTCTTTTGGGCAGGATTCGCTTGTCTGGTATTTAACACATCCATTTTGGCGCAAACCGGCAAAACCGATCAGGGAAGTGCTCCCAGACAGCACATTTCCTTGAATGAAGGCTGGAGCTTTTATAAATACGACTCGGCTGACAAGGCCGACCAGCTCGTTTACGATGTCCGTCCGAGTATTACCGAAAACAACGGGTACAAGGTCGCTGATGCCAGACCAACCGAAGCCATTAAGATGCAAACGACAGGGGAAGTTCTAAAATCATGGATTTTACCTACCGCAAATAGCATGATCAAGGATCCTGCCAAGCGACATACTCGTCCTCCGGGGAATCCAGGAGGTGATTTTCCGTTCGTGCAAAGCACATTTAATGACCATGCGTGGGAAAAAGTGAACCTCCCGCATGACTGGGCCATTCAGGGACCATTCCAGAAAGGCCGTAATCCAGAGCTTGGTGGTGGCATGGGTCGTCTTCCAAGCAATGGCGTTGCCTGGTACCGAAAGAAACTGGATATTCCGGCATCCGATGCGGGCAAATCAATTTTTCTGGAAATCGAAGGAGCCATGTCGTACGCCATCGTTTGGGTGAACGGCCAACTGGCTGGCGGATGGCCCTATGGCTACAATTCATGGCAGTTGGATATCACACCCTTTGTTGTACCCGGAGGAGTCAACCAGATTGCCATCAGGTTGGACAATCCGAACAATTCATCGCGTTGGTATCCGGGGGGCGGAATCTATCGGAATGTATGGCTAACAAAGACCGGACCTGTCCACGTGGCTCAATGGGGATCCGTCGTTTCCACGAAAAACATCTCTAAAACTTCAGCAACAATCGATTTCTCCGTTTCAATCGACAACGATTCAAAAACCGATGCAGCAATCGAAGTTTCAACTTCCATTTATTCGCTGGATACCAAGGGCAATAAAGCAGGCAATGCTGTTGCTGTTTTCTCAACACTGAATTCAAAAGTCAGTGCCGGTGCAGAAACCAAAGTAGATGGCTCGGTTGTACTCAAGAATCCCAAACTCTGGGGACCGCCACCCACACAACAGCCAAACCTTTATCTGGCAGTAACTACCTTGTCAGTTACTGGAAAACCAATTGACACCTACGAAACACGTTTTGGAATCCGTACTTTGGAATTTAATCCTGACAAGGGAATATTGGTCAATGGAGAACATATTCCAATGAAAGGTGTCAACCAGCACCACGACTTAGGCGCTTTGGGGGCAGCATTCAATGACCGGGCAGCCGGTCGCCAACTTGAAATATTACGCGAAATGGGTTGTAATTCCATCCGGACATCCCACAATCCGCCTGCTCCCGGGTTATTGGAATTGACCGATCGAATGGGTTTTCTCGTGATCGACGAGATATTCGATTCGTGGGAACTGAAGAAAACACCGCACGATTTTCACTTGATTTTTCCGGATTGGTCGGAGCCGGATACCCGCGCATTTGTACGCAGGGACAGAAACTGCCCATCGGTCATGATTTGGAGTTTTGGGAACGAAGTCGGCGAACAATATACCGCCGGCGAAGGTGCAGCAATTGGGAAAAGATTGTCAGACATAATGAAAGAAGAAGATTCCACACGCCCGACTATCTGTGCCATGAACTATGCCAAGCCTGATATGGCGATGCCTAACGTGCCCGACATCATTGGCTTGAACTACCAGGGCGAAGGCATTCGACAGGATCCCGAATTTGAAGGAACAGAACGCATCCGCACGGCACCGCAATACGATGCTTTCCATCTAAAATTTCCGGACAAAGTAATTCTTAGCGCCGAAACGGCATCTGCTTTCAGTAGTCGCGGTATATATCTGTTTCCTGTTTCAAAGGAGCTAAGCTCTCCGGTACGTGATGGCCGGGGCGGAGATTCGAAAATCTGTCAGGTAAGCGCTTATGAGTTACATGCGGTCGACTTTGGTTCGACTGCCGACAAGGTTTTTGGCTCTATCGAAAAACACCCCTTTGTTGCCGGAGAGTTCGTTTGGAACGGCTTTGATTACATCGGAGAACCTACACCCTACTACGAAGCACGCAGCTCCTATTCCGGTATCATTGATCTGGCGGGATTCAAAAAAGACAGATTTTACCTGTATCAATCGCATTGGCTTCCCAAAGTTCGAATGGTTCACATATTGCCCCACTGGAACTGGCCTGAACGCATTGGCCAGGTAACCCCGGTTCATATTTTCACCTCCGGTGATGAAGCGGAACTGTTCCTGAATGGCCAATCGCTGGGCAAGAAGAAAAAAGGGGAATACGAATATCGGCTTCGCTGGGACGATGTGATTTACGAACCGGGCGAATTAAAAGCTGTGGCCTATAAGGATGGAGAAATATGGGCGGAAGAGGTCGTCAAAACAACAGGTGAGCCCATAAAACTCCAGGCAACTGCTGATCGTTCTGAAATTATGGCCAATGGGAAAGACTTGTCTTTCATTACAGTAAAAATAATTGACAAGGATGGACTGATGGTTCCTATGGCAAATAATGCCATCGAATTCAGTATTAAAGGTCCTGGCCAGATTGTGGCTACCGACAATGGCAATTCGATGGACATGACCGCTTTCCCTTCACACATTCGACAAGCTTTCAATGGAATGGTCCTGGCGATTGTGAAATCGGAAAAGGGTAAAAAAGGCACCATACATGTAACTGCAAAATCGACGGGATTGGCAGAATTCAGGGTGGAGATTCGGAGCAACTAAGCGCGGTTAAAAATTAGTAGCCGGGAGGACCAGCCACAACTACTGCAATTTTGACCTCAAAAAACTAATTACAGCATGAAAACGCAATTTATGAATCTTAATAATGGATACAATCGAATAATCAATACGCTATCAGGGACTTCTATTACTTCAGCCAAAATTCTCTTTATCAATATATTGGTAATTTGTTTCATGACGGGCATTGCCCAGACGTCAGTAAAACTAGTGACCTCTTCGAAAACAGCTGATTGTTTTGTCTTTTCAGAAAACAATCAGACGGCACCCTTGATTATCAGCGAGAATGAACTTCCGGGAATCCTAACCGTTGCCGAATATTTCAAGAACGATATGCAACTCCTTGGATTGCCTCAACCCGGGATAGTCGTCGGTAAGATTCCCCTTTCCAAGCAAATTCTCCTGATAGGTACCCTCGGTCACAGTTCGCTTATTGATGAACTGGCAAAAAATGGAAAAATTGACGCGACTGTGATCAGGGATAAGTGGGAAGCAACCTTGGTAGAGGTGGTGCTGAATCCATTCCCCGGTGTCGATAAAGCGCTGGTCATTGCCGGCAGCGACAAACGCGGAACCATCTATGGCTTGCTCAATTTCAGCCGTGAATTGGGCGTTTCTCCCTGGTACTGGTGGGCTGATGTGCCTGTAGTGAAGCGTGAAACCGCCTATGTAAAAGCAGGCCGGCATGTCACTGAAAGTCCGAAAGTGAAGTACCGAGGCATCTTCCTGAATGATGAAGCTCCTGCCCTTTCGGGTTGGTCTAAGGAGAAGTTCGGCGGCTTCAACCATCAGTTTTACAGTCATGTATTTGAACTAATTTTGCGTCTGCGGGGAAATTACTTGTGGCCTGCGATGTGGGGGAACGCATTTTTTGATGATGATGCGGAAAACGGCAAACTCGCGAATGAACTTGGGATTGTTATCGGCACCTCTCACCATGAACCGCTTGGCAGGGCACATGACGAATGGCGCCGCTACGGCTCAGGTCCCTGGGACTACAGCAAAAATGCAAAAGCACTTACCGACTTCTGGACCAAAGGAATGGAACGGATGAAGGATTATGAAACAGTTGTTTCTGTCGGAATGCGGGGGGATGGAGATAAAGCCATGAGCGAAGGAACGAATATTGCCCTGCTGGAAAAAATTGTCAAGGATCAAAGGAAAATTATCAGTAAGGTATCAGGTAAAAAGGCTTCGGAAACGCCACAACTTTGGGCGTTGTACAAAGAGGTACAGAATTACTACGACAAAGGAATGAAGGTTCCCGACGACGTAACATTGCTGCTCTGCGACGATAACTGGGGAAATGTGCGTAAGCTTCCTGACCTGAATGCACCTGCTCATGCAGGCGGATATGGCATGTACTACCATTTCGATTATGTTGGAGGTCCACGAAATTACAAATGGCTCAACGTGAGTCAGGTTCAGCGGATTTGGGAACAGATGAATCTGAGCTACAATCATGGTGTCGACCGGATTTGGATCGTCAACGTCGGGGATTTGAAACCAATGGAGTATCCCATCAGCTTTTTCCTGGATATGGCCTGGGATCCCACCCTGTTTAATGCTCAAAACCTGATGCAGCATACGGAAAAATGGTGTGCAGAACTTTTTGGAAATGAAAGTGCCAAAGAAATTGCCCACATGGTCGATTTATATTCCAAATACAATCGAAGAGTTACACCGGAATTACTGGATGCCAAAACGTACAGTTTAGAAAACTATAACGAATTCGAGCGGGTCAGAAACGATTACCGGGATTTGATGGTGGATGCCATGCGCATGTACAACCTGCTCCCCAATAATTACAAAGACGCCTTCGACCAGTTGGTTTTGTTCCCTATCAACGGGTGCTCCAATTTGTATGAAATGTATTTCGCTGTCGCAAAAAACCGCCAACTGGCTGCTGCTGGTGATCCCAAAGCCAATTATTGGGCAGACCTTGCCAAACAATGTTACGACCGCGATTCCCTGCTTACGAATCACTTCAACAAGCAGATTTCCGGAGGCAAATGGGACCACATGATGGATCAGGTTCGAATTGGCTATACCTATTGGCAACAGCCCGAAAAACGGAAAATGCCTGAAATAAAAATCGTTAACGAACCGAAAGTTTCAAATTCAGAATTGGTTTTTGAAGAGGCAAATGGCTACGTGTCGATTGAAGCAAAAAACTTTCAGCATACAAACGGCTCCGAAAAAATCCACTGGGAAATCATTCCAGGTTTGGGGAAAACCGAATCCGGGGTGACCACCTTCCCCCAGAACCAATATCCGTTGGAAACAGATCATGTCACGCTGGAATATGCCGTCAATTTCAAATCGACGGGCGACTTTAATGTTTATGTATTGGTGTCGCCAAGCTTGAATTTCAATGCCAACAAAGGTCTTCGGTATGGTGTTGCTTTCGGTGATGAGCCGGAACAGATGGTCAACCTGAATGCAACCTATACTTCACAACAGATGGAAAACTGGCAGGCCAAAAGCATCAATCAAACTTCGACCAGGCATCACATTGATCAGCCAGGTTTGCATATTTTGCGATTCAGGGTACTGGAACCAGGCATTGTTTTGCAAAAAATTATGATTGATACAGGCGGATTAAAACCGAGCTACCTGGGAGCACCCGAAAGCAAAATGGTATTGAATGATCAGGTCAACAAGAGGTAATTGTCCACCACAAATTGCCTAAACCACGAATCATCGTAGTTTGGGTACCTCCACCTGGTAAACCGCTCTTTTCCCTTCCTTGTCGGAAGTGAAATAGATGGCCGTGGAATGATGGTTAAAAATGGGATGCGGATGCTCATCCTGAGACCGCCACGACGAACCATTTCTGCACAAAGGAACCCATTGAATCTTTCGGTGGGTCCAGTCTGCCTTGAGAAAACAAATCCAAAGTCCGCTCCCTGGCGCATTTGGAATTTTCAGGTCATCCGGTTCCGTATAATACCCATCACAAACCAGCATACCCGTTTCACCTACGGTAAAATGGCCATACCTTTTCCAGCCGGTGGGCAGCGGTATTTCCACTCTTCCACTTCCGTCGGGATTAATCCGCCCAACGTAGGCAGGACCATTTTTATATTCTCCATGGTAAATAATGGCTTTCCCGTCGCGCTGCCACATTTCGTGACAAGTCCAGTCCTCCTTCTTTCTGCCTTCTCCCTCATCACGCATGCGATGGTGGGTTTTTCCGTCCCATAGCCATATCCGGCGGATGCCGCAATCAGAAGGCCATTCATTGTTGTACAGGATAAGGTTCCGGTCAACCGGTGAAAATTGCACATGGGTGATCCAGACACCGGGAACACGCTCGCACAAAATCTCCTTCCCGGTTTTGGTATCATAGACCCTTAACCACGAAGAGAGATTTTCTTCCCGCACCCTTTGATCGATGTTATAATCAGGCTTTCCCTTCAGTATTTTATCCCCGTCCAAAGCCCTGGCATCGGTAGTGGGAACGCAAATCCTGGTGCCATCCGCCGAAACATGGGTAAAGGCCGTCATCTGGCCTTCAGGGTAACTGGCAATCACCCGCTGATGTCCCAGCGTATCAACCACCATAATGTCCCTTCCCTGAATGAAATAGACCAGAGAATTTTTGACATCCACGCTGACACTGGCTTTCCCGAAACCCCGGTAAGGGGTGCCGTCAAAATAAACATACGACTTCAAAAAACCTTCGTTGTTATGGCTCAACTGGCTTTCTCTGCCAGTTTGCATGTCTCTTTCGAAGATGTTGGTATGCCCTGAAGAATCACCCAGAAAGATCAGGTGACGGTCATCTTTCAGCAAAGAGGTGGAGGTAAAATAGAGCAACTGTTTGTTGTCCTGAATGGCGCCGGACACTCTTCTAGGAGCGACTTTCCGGGTGGAATCAATCGTTACAGGAGCTGAATCCAATTTTTGAGCGGCACTATTTACAACTGAACAGAAGATCAGCTGGACTATCAGCAAAGTTGAGATTTTGGTTGTCATATTCTCAGAATTACGTTGGCGAAACAATATTAGAAAACGACTACGATTAGCGAAAAGGTCAATAATTCATACCACTTTTCAGTAATCCTTTTAAAGTCGAATTATCCCTGTCAGGCAATTTAATATCTGGATAGTTCCTCATTTGAAAAGTTCTTTTCTGTTTATCTTGATGAAACTGATTGTTTCGTAGGCACTTTTTATTCCCTTTTCAACAAGCAATCCGACTTGATTGTCCGGTAATTTGACCAGGCATGAGTACGCAGATGGTCCGGCAAAAATCAATTTGGATGCATACCAGGTCCGGCAGTCATCGGAGCTCATTTTCAAGGTTATGTGAGTCCTTCCTACCGGGACAGCGGGATTTGAGAACAGGAAAATTGGCCTCCTTTTGTACTTGCCGTAATGGATAATGCTTGCCTGACAGACCGACTCAACCAACTGGTAATCATGCGTAACAGGACTCCATGTATCTCCTCCATCCATACTGAAGGAAACTGCACGGCAATTTTTACCGTTGTAAGAGCGCATGTTCATCAGCAAGCTTCCGTCTGAAAGTTCAACAACCTGACTTTCATTGCAACCTGGACGGATGGGTGATGACCTATGCCATGTCTTTCCATGATCCTCGGAGATGAGCACATGAGCCCCGTATCCATGCGGATCCTGCCGGATTTTACTCTCCGGATCGTCATAGCTGTGATTGGCAGGTATAACCAATCGTCCGCTGTACTTTCCATTCATTATTTGTATCCCAACGCCCGGCCCAGTAGCATACCATCCCCAAGCCGGTTCTTTGCATGATGCACCGCATTCAAACGGTTTCGACCAATTGAGTCCGTCGTCGTCAGAATAACACAGGAAGGGAAATCGCGAACTCTTCGAGGTATGGCGGATGATGTCACTTTCATGATCTTTGCCATCATTCCACGTCATCCACAACCATATTCGTCCAGTCTCCTGGTCTACAACCGGGCAAGGATTACCACAAGTATTGAGCGAATCATTCCAGACTACAACTTCGTTTTCCCATGTTCTGCCATTATTTTTTGATCTTCTGAGTACAACATCAATATCTCCGCTATCGTTTCCATTGTTCCTTCCCTCTGCAAATGCAAGAATCGTACCTTTAGAAGTGACGATGACCGCGGGTATTCGATATCCTTTATAGTTTCCTGTGCCACTTCTCCATAATACGGTTTCATGAAATGACTGACAGGATGCACTTTCCCCTGAAAGCAGGAAGCCAGCAAAAAATGGAATCATCAACATCACAAACGGACCAAATCTTTTCATGGCTCAACGGTGAATTTTAACAGATAAATATAGCAATAATCAAAGGTTTTAGACCAAATGCCTGATCAATGGTATGTCTCGAATAATTAGTTTTTCAAAATCCCGTATCCGGAACCAAAAATTTTAATTTCACTGTAATTTTCAACTAAAATCTTTACTTATTACTATCTTCGTTCAATTGTTATTAACCATAACCTTCAGCAAGCATGGATCTATTTTCAGCACAAGAAGTTACCAAAACCTACTCCAATTTCAAAGCACTTTCCGAAGTATCTATATCAGTACCAGAGGGAACCGTCTTTGGACTACTCGGACCCAACGGGGCCGGCAAAACAACATTGATCCGAATCATCAACCAGATTACGGCACCCGACAGCGGCACCATCTGGTTTCATGGCCGGAAGATGAAAGAAGACGACATCTATCGGATCGGCTACCTTCCGGAAGAGCGCGGACTATATAAAAAAATGAAGGTCGGCGAGCAAGCGCTTTACCTCGGCATGTTAAAAGGACTGTCCCGGAGGGATGCCATGAGGGAATTGAAAATCTGGTTCGAAAAATTCGAGATCATCACCTGGTGGGACAAGAAAGTGATGGAACTTTCAAAAGGTATGCAGCAAAAGGTTCAGTTTATCTGTACCGTCCTGCACAAACCGGAACTGATGATTTTTGACGAACCGTTCAGTGGTTTCGACCCTATCAATGCGGAAATCATGAAACACGAAATCCTTCGCATGAAGAAAGAAGGGGCAACGATTATCTTTTCCACCCACAATATGGAATCTGTTGAAGAACTTTGCGACCACATTGCCTTGATCGATAAATCAAAGAAAATTCTTGACGGTCCCACCCTGAACATCCGGGAGCAATACAAATCAAACATCTTTGATATTTCCTACAAAGGCGAATTTTCCAAGATCGAACATGAATTCAGCAACAAATATTCCATCCTTGAACACAATGAGTCCGGCAGGACCAACAGCCTGAAAATCCAGTTTCTGAATGGAAGCACATCCGGGACATTGATCAGGGATCTGGTTGAACACGTTGAGATCGTTTCGTTTAACGAATTGATTCCAAGCATGAATGAGGTTTTCATTAAAGTCGTCAAACAAAATTCAAATTCATAGAGATGAGCAAAATAGGATTAGTTCTTACCAGGGAGTATACCACAAGAGTCAGAAAACGGTCGTTCATTATCATGACGCTCCTGATGCCGGCACTGATGGCCGCTATGTTTATTCTTCCCTCCTACTTCATGTCTCAGGACGATACCAAGGAAAGGACCATTGCCGTTTATGACGGTTCCACCATCCTGCTGGGACAACTTGAAAGTAACAATTACACCAAATATAAATACATCCCCAAAGAGGACTACGATAAAATCAAGGACAACCTCAAGACGACGGAGTATTACGCTTTGTTGGTAATTCAGCCCAGCATACTGAATACCAATACAGTACAGCTAATTTCGGCCAGCAACATTCCATTCGATCTCAAAAACCAGATCCAGAATAAAATCAAATCTGTCATCGAAAAGGAGAAGATGGCTGAGGTAATCAAGGAGACCGCCATTCCTGATCTGGAAGCGAGGATCAAAGCTACCAAAACTTCCATCAGTGTCACCACCATCAAACTGGGAGAAAGTGGCGTTGCCAAAAAAAGTTCCACCGAGATTGGCATGATCCTGGGTTACATCTTTGGATTTGTGATTTACATGTTCATTCTGCTTTACGGTCAAATGGTGATGCAGGGAGTGATGGAAGAAAAGCAAAGCCGCATCGTCGAGGTCATCATCTCCAGCGTCAAGCCATTCGATCTGATGATGGGCAAGATCATCGGAATCGCCATGGTTGGACTGACCCAACTGGCTATCTGGATCATACTTGGTATTGTGATCATCTCCGGCGCCAGGGGCCTGATGCCTGCGGCTCAGCATGCAGGAACCGCCCAGGAGATAGTCGCACAGTCGGGAATGGCAGCTCAGGCCAGTGCTCCTGAGCAACTGGATAAAATGCAGGATATTCTTTCCATGCTCGGATCAGTCAACTTTCCGTTAATTATAGGTTGTTTCATCTTCTTCTTTATTGGAGGCTACCTGTTGTACAGTTCACTATTTGCTGCGGTAGGTTCAGCAGTAGATGCAGTGGAGGATGCACAGCAATTCATGATGCCAATCATGTTGCCAATCATCTTTGCCATTCTCGTCATGATGAGCGCCATTAAAAATCCCGAAGGCCCGGTAGCTTTTTGGTTTAGCATCATCCCATTCACTTCGCCAATTGTCATGATGGCACGGATTCCATTCGGGGTACCGGCTTGGCAGCTAATCCTTTCCATGGTGCTGCTTATCATCACTTTTGTCGGCATGGTTTGGGCAGCCGGTAAAATATACAGGACCGGCATTCTCATGTATGGCAAAAAAACATCGTGGAAGGAGTTGGGAAAATGGCTGACTTACCGATCATAAATGCGGTTATCGATTTAGGTACCAACACTTTCAATCTTTTGGTGGCCGAAACTTCCGGCAAAGGGAGCTTCAGGGTACTATATGAAGAACGAATCGCCGTCAAAATGGGGCGTGGAGGTATCCACCAGGAAAAATTGCTTCCCGAAGCAATGGAGAGAGGGTTGACAGCCCTCTCTCGTCATGAAGAAAGCATCAGGAAATTCGGAGCTTCCCTGGTACGGGTGATAGGCACTTCCGCGATACGTGGCGCTGCCAACCGGCAGGAATTCATTGATAGGGTAAGCAGTCGTTTTGGATGGAAGATCGAAGTGATCGACGGAAACAGCGAGGCTGAATACATTTTCAGGGGAACGGTGAATTCTCTTCCAGTTTTGAATGAAAAGTACCTTGTGCTGGATATCGGAGGCGGAAGTAATGAATTCATCATCGCCGAAGGCAACACGATCCTCTGGAAAAAGAGTTTCAACATCGGCATTGCCAGGGTATTGGAACTTTTCACTTTGTCCGACCCGCCCACCCCTGAAGAGATTTCCGGTGTGGAAGATTGGTTTGACTGCCAGCTGACGGACTTGAAGGATGTTTGTAGTATTCACCAACCAAAGATACTGGTTGGATGCTCAGGAGCATTTGATACCCTGATGGACATTTTGGAAGGCAAGGAACCCGATGCAACATTCAGGCAATCTTCCTCATTCCCCATCAGTCAATTTGACAAAATTCACGGGATGCTTATCTCTGTGGGCAGGGATCGCCGCTGCCTGATTCCCGGAGTCGATCAAAACAGGGTAGAAATGATCATCATCGCCACCCTATTTATTCACTTTATTCTGCGCAAGTTGGAGATCCGGGAAATGATTCACACCCATTTCTCGCTGAAAGAGGGAGTGATGTACGAAATGTGCGGCTGAAGCAAAATGTCGCGCAAAGCTCGCAAAGTCACGCAAAGGACGTTCAATCCGTCCTGCTTTCTTTGCGGTTCTTTGCGAGCTTTGCGCGACATAAATTACTGATGCTGAAAATTGATTTGATGAATATTAATTGGACTTTCCATGCTTAAAATCCACAAAG